>NZ_LZMP01000030.1:0-46195 GCF_001691435.1 Gordonia sp. UCD-TK1
TCGGTGGCGATCCCGTCGTGTACGAGTACGACACCGAGGTCCTGGAGGTCCACCATAACGGCGAGTGTGGATGCCGGTCGGCCTGCGAGTTGGAGGTCACGATCCCGTCTGCTGACGCCGAGTTCATCGCTGCATCCCCGACTCTCGTGGCAGGACTCCTCGACGAACTCGATTGCCTGGAAACCGACCTGGAGGCGGCGGCATATCGGCATGTACAGCTACAGGCGCGGATCGGCAAACGCGACCGCACCCTCGCCCGCATCCAGGCTGTCGCCGCCGACGTCGACCAGGACGGCGGCTACAGCGGACCCACACTCGCCCGCCACATCCTCAACATCATCGGCGGTGAAGCATGAGCCGCCCGAAGCACAAACCCATGACCGTGCACCAAGCCGCGAACGACCGATGCCACTCGGATGGGCATCAACTCGGCGAAGGCGTCTATCAGTTCGATAGCGACGGATTCACCTTCGGCACGGTGTGTTTGTGCGCCCCAAGTCGTCAGGTGTGCGAGACATGCGCCCAGACGTGGCCGTGTGACGAGCACGTAATCGCCGGTGGTGTGTCGTGATTGCCGCCGCCACCCTCTGCACCCTCCTCGCACTCGCCGGCATCTGCGTCTGGCGATGGCAGGCCCACATGAACGCCCGCGAATGTGAGCACAACGCCCACACGGGAAGGGGGTACCCGTCATGACCGAAGAGTGGAGAGACATCCCCGGATACGAAGGCAGATACCAGGCTTCAACATTCGGCCGCGTTCGATCACTCGACCGCACCATCACAACCAAGCATGGCGTCACCAAGGCGCATCGAGGCCAGATGCTCAATCCCACACCGGATGTGAACCGCGGTTACCTCGTCGTCAACATGCGGAACAATGCCGGCAAACTGCGACAACGGAAGGTGCATCAACTCATCCTGGAGACCTTCGTCGGCCCATGCCCACCGAACTGCGAGGTGCTTCACGGTCCGGGTGGATGCCAGGACAACCGGCTCGAAAACCTTCGCTGGGGCACTAGGGCTGAGAATGTCAATGACATCATGGAAGCTGGCTTGCACCAGATGGCTTCGCGGACCCATTGTGTTAATGGGCACAAGCTTCCCCCGTATACCCGCGGGAAGCGTCGCTGCCGCCCGTGTGACCGCGACTCCTACAAACGAGTGTGGCAGCGCAAACACGGCCCATGCCCCCGATGTGGAAACCCTGCTCAGCCAAGGCAGCGCGGCTACTGCGGGGCCACGTGCCGCTTCTTGAGCCGCGTGACCTTGGAGGGTGCCTGCCTGGTGTGGTCAGGTCCAGACCCATCCTTCACCGCGGGCAACGTCCACCACCGACCGAGGCAGTACCTCGCTGAGGTGATCGGCGGATATCCACCTCCATGTGGTGCGTGGCGTTGCATCTCACACAACGCTGTCACCGGGCGGGGGAGGCAGGCATGAGACTCCGCACCGGCTCACTCTTCAGCGGCTACGGCGGACTCGATCTCGCCGTCAACGCTTTCTACGGCTCCGAAACCGCCTGGCACGTCGAGTACGAGGCTGCACCATCGAAGATCCTCGCCCACCACTGGCCCGACATCCCCAACCACGGCGACGTCACCCAGATCGACTGGGCGGCCGTTGAACCCGTCGACATCCTCACGGGCGGCTTCCCCTGCCAGGACGTCAGCGCCGCCGGCCGTAGAGCGGGACTGATGAAAGGCACGCGCACCGGTCTGTTCCACAACACCATCGAAGCCATCGACGCCCTACGTCCCAGCCGAGTCGTCCTCGAAAACGTCGCCGGCTTGCTGTCCGCTGACGGAGAACCGTGGCCCGACGAGCTCGTCGAACTCAACAGCGAGCTCCAGTATCTCAATCAGACGATCGGATTGATCGACAACCACGGCCACGCCTGGGGAAAGAAGTACGACGACCATGAACGAAATAGCCTGGTACGACAACGCAAGCGGGCACTGGATCGATTCAACACAACCCGACGCCGATCTGTTCAGCGAGCAATCGGCACCGTTGTTGGAGAACTGGCCGCGATCGGGTATGACGCGCAGTGGACGACTCTTTCAGCCTCCGATGTCGGAGCCTGCCATCGACGTGAGCGCGTGTTCATCCTCGCGACTCCTGCCGACCCCGACGGCGCAGGCAGCGAAACACGGCGCGGAGAGTCAAGACCGGGGGAGCCGCGACGACTCGAATTTGTGGACGGTAGCGACTCGTCTGCTGCCGACTCCGAGGGCGACGGACGGGATGGGTGGGCACCTGACGCGGTCGGGCAGCCGGTCGAACGAGCTGCTACTGCCGGGTGTGGCGAGGGCCGCGGCCGAGGGGAAGCTCTGACCTACCTGTCGACACCGCAGGCGCGCGACTACAAAGGCGTCCCGTCCGAAGGGTTTAACACCGCCAACTTATGCCGAGACGTCCGCGATTTGGGAATGCATTGGGGGCCATACGAGGCAGCTATCCGGCGCGCCGAAGCTGCGACCGGACGGCCCGCGCCCGCACCCACCGAACCCAACCGCAACGGGAAGCCCCGACTCAACGCTGAGTTCGCCAGCTGGATGATGATGCTGCCCGCCGGCTGGGTCACCAACCCCGCAATCGGCCTATCCCGCAACGACCAACTCAAAGCCATCGGCAACGGCGTCTGCCCACCGCAGGCGCATTGGGCGCTAACGATTCTCGACAACCTCAGCAGCGTGGGGGTGGTGAAGTGAGTGATGCCAGCTACATCACCCCGACAGAACACGGCTTCAAATGGGGTGCCGCAGAGGTCCGTCGAACCATGAGCATCGACGGACGCGTGGTCATCACCATCGCGACCACAGCAGGGAATGCGATTGACGTGTATGTGTCTGCCGAAGGTCGCTCGCTGAGAGTGTTCGACATGAATGGTCGCGAGTTTCAATGACTGACCTGATGCAGATCGTCGAGTTCGGCAACCAGACCGGCAACGACCCCATCCGCTGGGACGGCCACACCAGCCAATATCTCGTGCCCGCCACCAACCGGACACGCATCCTCGACCGCGAACACGCCAACGGCCACACACCCGGCGACGACGGATGGCTCACCTTCAGCCGCGACCTCGGAACCCTCTACGGCACCCACATCTGGCACTGGACCCGCATCCGCTGGGAGACGGTGCCGCACCTCGAAACACAGGAGTTGCCATGAGCGAGGAGACATGGGTGTGCGACACCTGCCAACACCAGATCCCGAAGACGTCGGTGTTCGGGTTCGTGGGATGGATGTCCGACATTGCCCGGCATGTGCGGGAGTGTGCGAATCCCGTTGCGGCACAAACAGAAAACAGCAGCACAGAGGGTAGAATGAGGACGACCCCGACGGGTGCTGACACACCCGGTCGGGGCCTAACCACCACCCCAACTGAGTACACAGAAGGGAGGGGCTGATGACTGATTCTAGCCCCCACAACCAAGACGAGACATGGCAGCCGATCGGCACTGTCGAAATCCTCGTAGACCGCGTGTACCCGATCGACCCCAACGCGCGAGAAGCAGACCGGACGACCGTCTGGGTACCAGCCGGCGCATACCCCGTCCTGAGGAAAGCCGACGCCATCCGATGGATGATGACCGGCCGCCTCAACGAACGGCTCTCGAAGCTCGGAGACGGACTGTTCGCGATCCACGACGCCGACGTGCCGACTGGACCAGAGGTGCGATTCTCCTCGCCCACGTACGGCGTGGAGGCGTTCCGAGAGTTCCTGTCTGATCCTCTAAGCCGCCCTGGTGATAGCCAGCGCCTGCGGTTCAGTGTCGACCTGCCCGCTGATGAGGCGGAGGTACAGCAGTAGTGGCCGTCAGCAAGCGAGTCCGGTACGAGGTGTTCCGCCGCGACAACAACCGTTGCCGCTACTGCGGAGCCACCGCACCCGACACCCCCATGACCATCGACCACGTCATCCCCGTCGCACTGGGAGGCTCCGACGACCCGTCAAACCTGGTGACCGCCTGCCGCGACTGCAACGCCGGCAAGACATCATCCAGCCCCGACGCGCCGCTGGTTGCCGATGTCGCCGCCGACGCAATCCGATGGGGCAAGGCCATGCAGCAAGCCGCGGCCGAGTTCGCACGAGACCGCGATGCCCGGATGCTCGACCGCGATGAGTTCCAGGGCAAGTGGGAGACGTGGCGCTACAAGTCCAGTGGCAAGTACCGCACCTACCCGCTGCCTGGTGGATGGGGTGAGAGCATCGACCAATTCCTCGCCGCAGGTCTCACGATGGCAGACCTGCACGACCTGGTCGACGTCGCGATGGGCGCGAACAGCATCGATCCCTGGAAGTACTTCTGTGGGTGCTGCTGGCGCCGCGTCGGCAAGTTGCAGGAACGGGCCTCAGAACTCGTAGCAGAGGAACACGCAGAACCGGAACCCGCTTTCAGTCAGGTCATCTCAAACCTGTGGACCCCGGAGATGATCAGCCAACTGTGGATCACCGCTACCGAACGACTAGCCCGAGCGCGAGGAGGTTCGGTCGACGACACCATCGCCGCCGACTCCTCATGCATCCACGACAGTGAGATGCTGTGCGCCGACCTTGTCTGCCAGGTGGCCGATGCGGCACGCATGATCGGGCAGGCCGAACAGATAGAGATCGCGCTGGGGGTGAACCGTGCCCCGTAAACGCATGCTCTACCCCGGATTCTTCGGCTCGGACCAGATGGCCCAACTATCCCTCGCCGCGGCATACACATACGAGGGGATCTGGTGCTTCGCGGACGACCGGGGACGCAAGCTATTCAACGCCGCCGAGGTGTGGGCCGAGGTGTGGTTGAAGCGCGCCGCAGATGTACAGCCCGGCGACGTTGACCAGTACCTGCACGAGCTGATCCGGGGCGGCCAGCTGTGCCGCTACCGGGTCGGTGGCGGGGATTTCATGCACGTCGTCGCCTGGGACGAACACCAGAAGATCAGTCACCCCACCGCGTCGAAACTGCCGCCGTGCCCCGACCATCAGCCGGCCGAGTGGTCAGTGTGGTGGAAGGACGATGACACAGCCACGGATCGATGGAGACGGGCTGAAAAGGAGTCGAGAGCAGGGGAAACAGATTCCGGATCGGCTCCGGAGAATTTCGCGAGAGATTCCGGAATGACTCCGCCCCAGTGTAGTTCAGTTCAGAGCAGTTCAGTTCAAGCGAGCGGCGGGGGGAAAGTCCGGAAATTCGAGAGACCTTCACAGAAGAGGGCAGGCGGGCAATGACCACCATCTGGATTCCAGGCATCCCAGCACCGCAGGGATCGAAACGTCATGTGGGTCGCGGCATCCTGATTGAGTCCTCGAAAAGGGTGGGGCCGTGGCGGGCTGTCGTGGCCATCACCGTTGGGGAGCAAACCACGACTGTCCTGGATGGGCCTGTGCGTATCGAGCTGCAGTTCGTGATGCCACGACCCAAGGCCACGCCGAAACGATCCACCCCACCGGCTGTGAAGAAACCGGACCTGGACAAGCTGACCCGCGCTGTCCTCGACGCGATCACAGGGGTGAGTTTCCGCGACGACTCACAGGTGGTGGATTTGGTGGCGTCGAAGAGGATCGCTGAACTCGGTGAGCCGCCTGGCCTGTCGCTGACGGTGGAGGGCGCGTTCTGTCATTGCGGTGGTCGTGTCGAGATCGCCGGCATGTGCAGCCCGTGCAAGTACTCCGCCCACGACACCTGCCCCTGCTCCCACATCCAGGAGACACCATGACCACCTACGAACCGATGACGGTGACCCGAGTCCACACCGAGCGCGGCAGCCACATCGAACCACCCCTCGACCCAGAGTGGTCGCAACTCGACAAGCTGCGATGGCAGGCGGGGGTTGTCATCGCTGATGCTGGTGTGCCGCTACGGATCAGCCTGGATGACGACACTCGACTGTCGCGGAACGGTGTGGATGTCCCAGGCATCTACGGGCTGAAGATTGGGAGCTGGCATTCAGCGCGTGGCTTCCACGACATGTGGGACTACCTCAACGGTGTGAGTGCTGGCGCTGTTGAGGCACTGACCATCGCCTGCGTCAGGGGGCAGTAATGACGATCCCACTGGAACTGACTCTCACCCCACCCACCTTCTGCTGGGCCTGTAACCGCTGTCGACCCATCGATCTGTCCGGGTGTGGACCCCAATGCGAGGAGGACCAGTGACCGGACTCGACCTAGACGCCATCGCCAACCGCTGGAGCACGCACGGCGGTATGGGCAACCCTCGTAGCGCCGACGATTACACGGACGCAGGGTGCCGCATCTACGCCGAGCACGGGTTCCGTGACGTTCTCACTCTGGTGGCTCGTGTGCGGGAACTCGAAGACGCGATAGCGCGAGTCAAGGATGAGTGCCACAAGACCGGCGAGTACAACGCTCACGCAAAACACCTGAACATCCGAAGCGCCCGACTGCTCGCGGTTGAGGTACTACACATCCTCGGCGGTGGCTCGTGACGAACTCGAACATTGCTACCGCCACCGGATACCACCACCACAACGAGGCCCGCATGGCCAGACTGCGGGGCACCAACCATGCTGGCGTCCTCTCCTGGCCGTGCGCATCCTGCCTGCAACCCATGGACGTTGGGTACGAACGGCTCATCCACCCCACGTTTCGACCCCTGTGCTTCTACTGCAGTTCCAAGGAGACCCCATGAGCGAAGACACCATCCGCAGCATCGAGGACGCCATCCGCGCCCACATCGCCGACATCGACGGCCTAGAACCCGTAGTCGGCGACTGGTTCCTCGCCTACGCCTACATGAGCCACGACCCCGACGCGGACGACGGAATATCCCACCACTCCGGCTACACAGCACCAGACTCCACCCCACACGGAACCCTCGGCATCGGACGGCTCGGACTACGCATCCTGGAACGAGACCTCATCGACGGCGCTGACGACGAAGGTGAATGGCCGTGACCCGCATTGTGAACCGGGTACCCACACTCCGGAAACCATCCCGACTCCACCACGACATCCGAGCGTGCGGCGGACTCAGGGGCTTCCTCTCCGCGATGGTGCAGAAGTACGGCACGCTCACCCCCGCCGTCCTCGAGTACGGGTACGGCGACCGCGAACAGTGGCACATCCCCGACAACCCATTCGACGCCACATCCTGGCTCACATCCATCCACGGCCAGGAGGCCCAGCAGTGACCGACCCACTAGCCCGAACCTGTGAAGCCTGCGGGAAACGGTTCCAAGTCAGGTTCCCCGGCGTCAAAGGCCAGTACTGCAACACAAACTGCTCTAGGGATGCGCGGCGCGCCCGAATGCACAAGTACCGCCAACGAAACGGCGACATCAACCTCTCCGAAGAATGCGAAATCGCAGCACTGCACGAGGAGGTGCCCGCAAGAGCCATCGCGCTAGGTCTCGCCATCGAGCTTGAGCGACGAGGCCTCGGACACCTGAACGAACACGAAGTGGTCCGGATCATCATGGAAAGCCTCGACGAGGGCGGGTACATCGTCGTCCGCCGGCAACCACCCGAGGTCCCGCCAGACTCACGCCAACAACCTCTCCCCAGCCGCGGACCCAACAGCATCCCCGAGCTTGAGAAACGGTTCAAACAGTACGACGAGGTGGAGGCCGCTGTAGAAGCGCGCGGCGACAAACCCGGATGGGTGTACTACCTGCAAGTCGGCGACAAGGTGAAGATCGGATTCTCCGAGAACCCTGAACGGCGACTCAAGTCATACCCGCCTGAGTCGAGTCTGCTAGCCATCCACCCTGGCACACGAGCAGACGAACGGGCCGTACATGCGACGTTCAAACCCTTCCTGACTGCAGGGCGTGAATGGTTCACCCCCAGTAAGACACTCGACGCCCACATCAAAGCGGTGAACGCCGAACATGGCCCACCACCCGAAAGGTGGAAGCCGCACTACCGCAAGACCGGAAACCGAGTGAACCGCCGAGGACGAACAGGAATCAAGGTATGAACGACGCACTCCACATCGCCCGCGACGGTGACCTACCCACCGCCCGCAAACACCTAGCTGACGCCATCCACACACTCGCCGGCAGAACCAGAACCAATATCGAACGCGACCCCAACCCCGAACTCCTCGCCGAAATCGAAGACCGCTACGAACAAGACCGCGCCCGCATCAACGACCGCCACGACCTCGCGATCGAACGTGCTGACAGAGCTGGTGCATCTGGAGTCGCAACTCGTTCCATCAACCTCGAACGCGAACAACAACTCGGCAATCTGCAACGCCGCCACGAAGAACGTCTCGTCGCCCTCACCGCCCAGGTCGACTGGAACGACTCACTCTACGAACAACTCGCAGCCATGATCGCCGGAGCCCAAGGCACCCAGCTAGGCGGCACTGCACGATCTATGCCGCCCCTCTGGGTTGACGCCGCTGACCTCATCACCACCATCGACCGCGACATCGCCAGCCTCGAACCTGAACCCGGCACCACCATCGAACGTCTACATCGGATCGCCGACCGCGGCTGGCGACCTCAGGACGTCGACCACATCGACGAGCTCACCGCTCAGATCACCCGATGGGCACAGTCCATCCAAGACCTGCTCGACCCACCCAAACGCAAAGCGCTCCCAAATCCGTGCCCGCATTGCAACACCGCCATCGTGTACCGCAAAGACTCGGCCGGGGAAGTGGTGCGGCAACCCGCCCTGCAGATCGGCGCCCACGGCTGTGAATGCCAGAACTGCCACACCAACTGGGGACCCGACTACTTCAGGCACCTTGCCGCCGTCCTCGGCTACCCGCTACCCGAAGGTGTACTGGAGTGACACGCCGGTCAATAAGCATGTGACCCGCGAGGCCGCAACAGCTGGTATTGTCGGCCTCACGGGTGACGTGTCTCCGAAACCCGAATCATCCCCGCCGTCCACATCATGTGCACTGGCGGGGTTTTTCGTACCCCACACTTCCCGCTACCGGGATGGTGCGGAGCGTGACCGCGCCGGCTCACAACGCCAGTGACACTCAAGCCGGAACCAACACGCATCTACCCTATTGGTCTGTCGGGGGCCAACCTCGGATCGAGGAACAGTCATGGCTGTATTGGAGATCGTCGCCACCCGGGTGATCATGTGTGTTGTCATTCCCGCCGCCTGGTGGCAGACCCGCCAGATGCGGAAAGCCAACGCCCTCAACGCCGCCATCACAGCCCGCCACGAATGCAGGTGCGGCATCTGCTCCGTCATGGACACCCTGTCCGCGCCCCTACCACGAGGCAGCCATGACCACCACTGAACCCCTGATCGTGTGGCAGTGCACCCACTGTGATCTCGTCCGCAACAAGCCCTGCGCCCGTGTCTGCCGGTTGGACACCGACCACCCCGACACCCCGTGCTGGACCCACGATGAGTGACCCCGTCCCCGTCGAACCCTGCGCGGTGTGGCGGCTCTTGACCAACGGCTGGACCTACGACCAAATCACCAAGCTCCTCCACATCACCGGGGCCGCAGTGATGAAAGCCGAACAGCTGCAGAACCTCGCGTTGCGAGACGTCGACCCCAAGTTGATCGCAGACCCCATGATCCGCCTCAAGCCACCCCAAGCCGACCGATGAGCAACTGGAACACCAACGGCCGCAACTACCACGGCTTCCCAACCACGGTCCGCCGGCAAGCCAAGACCGACCTACCACCCTGGTGCAACAAGTGCGGCGCCGACGATGTGCCACTCCAACTCGACCACATCATCAACGCAGCCTCAGGCGGCCCACACACCATCGACAACGCCCAATGGCTCTGCCACCCATGCCACGACCAGAAGACCCGGCACGAACAGGCACAGGGCCGAACACGGCACGCCCAGCAAGCACGCCACCCGAATCAACCCCACCCCGGACTACTCCCACCCTCGAACACCCATTCGAGCGCGAACCTACCCCCAGGGGGTACACCCCCACCCCACCCCCCTGACCGGCGGCGTTAGGCATTGGCGCTCAGGCTGCGTACGGGTCTGGCACTTCGGAAGGAGGCCCGAAATGGCCGGTCGTGGACCTGCACCGAAGGACCCTTCGAAGCGTGCTCGACGGAACGGTGATCCTATCGCTCTTCGTGTGATTGAGGCGAAGCCGGAGACTCAGCCGGGGTTGCCGGAGTTGATGCCAAGTGGTGAACCGTGGCCTGTCCGCACTCATGAGTGGTGGCAGATGTGGGCTGACTCCCCGTTGGCTGAGGACTTCACCGCGAATGACTGGTCGGAGCTGCTGGATGCGGCCGTGCTGCACGGCGAGTACTGGTCGGGCAATGTGAAGGTTGCTCCGGAGTTGCGGTTGCGAGTGTCGAAGTTTGGTGCGACGCCGGAAGATCGGGCTCGGCTGCGTATCCAGTTTGCTCAGGCTGATGAGGCTGACGAGAAGCGACGTAAGCCTGTGTCGTCGGCTCGGGATCGTCGCGGACCTTTGACTGGCTGATGCCGTGGAAGCCTTCGGTACCTGGTGAGGTGCCGACCCTCGGCTATGAGGTTCTGGATTGGATTTCGGACATGCTCGCTGCGCCTGACCGCGCCGAGTATGAACCCTTCGTCCCGTACCGGGAGCAAGAGGACTTCATTCTTCGCTGGTATCAGCTCGACCCGGATACCGGCCGGCGGAAGTTCAATCGCGGCGTCCTTGGACGGCCACGTGGGTGGGGTAAATCGCCATTACTCGCGGCACTCGCTTGTGTGGAAGCCCTGGGTCCGGTGGTGTTTGACGGGTGGAATGCTGACGGTCAGCCGGTGGGGAAGCCGTGGTCTGAGGTTCGCACTCCGGTTGTGCAGTTGGCGGCGGTGTCGGAAGACCAGGTGCGCAACACTTGGGCTCCGGTCCTCGAGATGCTGCGTGCTGAGGCTCCGATCCATGACGAGGTTCCCGATCTTGAGGTGATGGATACGTTCATCAACCTTCCGAACCGGGGTCGGATGTCGGCGATTACGTCGTCTGCCCGGACTGTGAAGGGTGCGCGTGCCGTGTTCGCTGTTCTGGATCAGTCGGAGGAGTGGGTGCCGTCTAACGGTGGCGTGAAGTTGGCGAACACTATGCGCGCCAATGCCGCCAAGGTTGGTGGTACGACGCTCGAGTCTCCGAATGCTTTCATTCCGGGTGAGAAGAGTGTGGCTGAGCAGTCGGCTGCGTACTGGGCTTCGATCCGTGAGGGCCGCGCTAAGGATGACGGTCTGCTGTACGACCATCGCGAGGCGCCGGCCGATACGGATATGTCGGACCGCGAGTCTCTGATCGCAGGTTTGCGTGTTGCTTATGGCGATTCGTCCAAGCATGAGGGTGGGTGTGTCATTCACTCGCCTCCGTGCCGTCCGGGGCACGTGGACCTGGAGCGGTTGGTGGCGACCATCTGGGACCCTGCACAGGATGTGCAGCAGTCCCGGTCGGACTTTCTGAACCAGATCACGCATGCGTCGGATTCGTGGATTTCGCAGCCTGATTGGGCGGCGCGTATGGATCTGGATGCGGTGATCTCAGATGAGGACACTGTGGTACTTGGGTTCGACGGTTCGCGTGGTCGAGTCAAGGGCAAGGCTGACGCTACGGCGTTGATCGGCTGTCGGGTCTCTGATGGTTTGTTGTTCGAGATTCGGGTGTGGGAGCAACCTGACGGTCCGGCTGGCCAGAATTGGACGCCGAATCCGCTCGAGGTTGACCAGGCGGTTCGTGCGGCGTTTGAGCGTTGGAGTGTGGTTGGTTTCTACGCTGACCCGTCGGGCTGGACTGAGCACATCGCTAGGTGGGAAGCGAAGTTCGGCAAGAAGCTGCGGGTGAAGGCGACTCAGGGTGAGCCGATCTCGGTGTGGCCCCGCGGGAAGACGTCGAACGTCGGTCTCGCGGTGGAGGCATTCCGTCAAGCGGTCGTGAATGGTGAAGCGAAACATGATGGCGGCTCTGCTCTGACGCGGCACGTACTGAACGCACGCCGCCGGGCGACACGTACTGGCTACCTGATCTTCAAGGCGTATCCGGATAGCCCCGACAAGATCGACGCTGCGTATGCGGCGGTGATGGCGTGGAAGGCCCGCTTGGATGCGGTGGCTTTGGGCTTGAACGACAAGAAACGGCAACGGACGGTTCGGAAGGCGGTGATTGGGTGACGAGTCCTGCGATTGTTCCAGCTGTTGCGTTGCCGACTCTGCGCCTGTCGAAGTCTGAGCAGGAGTCTGCCGCGGCACTGCGTCGCCGGCTGCAGCTCGTGATGATGCCGAACAAGGCTAAGTCGGACCTGTATGAGGCGAAACGAACGGCTGAAGACCTCGGTATCTCTGCACCTGCCGGCCTGCCTGAGCTCGTCAACGCCGTGATGGGTTGGCCGGGAAGTGTTGTTGACGTCCTCGAAGAACGACTCGAGAACCGGGGCTGGTCTGGTGCTGATGGGTTAGGTCTCGATGTCGTGTACCGCGACAACCACATTGGTGTTGAGTCCGGCCGCGGCCATCTGGATGCGCTGATCTATGGGTGTGGATTTATCACGGTAGGTCGTGGAGACACGACAGTCGGCGAGCCGGAAGTGCTCGTGTCGGTTGAGTCCACGGAGTCATGCACACTCGAGTGGGACTTCCGGTTGCGTCGGGCAAAGTCCGCGCTCTCGCAGACAAGAGACGAACACGGGCTGGTCCTCCTCGAGACCCTGTACCTGCCCGATGAAACGATCACCTTTGAGCGGGTCCGTGGCGAGCTCGTTGTAGTTAATCGAGACCCGCATAGGTTGGGGCGGGTGCCGGTTGCGCGGATGCTGAACCGTGAACGTGCCTCAGATGTTAACGGGCGCTCAGAGATCACCCGGGCCGTCATCTACTACACCGACGCCGCGGTGCGCACCCTGCTGGGGATGGAGATCAACCGCGAGTTCTACACCTCCCCGAAGTGGACAGCACTGAACGCCGACCCGGAGGTGTTTGGGATGTCGTCCGACAAGTCGACTGAGGACAATCGGAGGGCCGGCTGGACGGCCACACAGGGACGTCTGAACGTGGTGCCCCCACAGGTCGACGAAGATGGCAACGCGGTGGAGGTGAAACTCCACGAGTTTCGTCCGGCCCCGCCGACTCCGTACATCGAGCAGATCAAGGCGTACTCGCAACTGTTGGCGGCCGAGTCGGGTATTCCCGCCCCGTATCTGGGGTTTGTGACGGACAACCCGTCCTCGGCGGATTCGATTCGCCAGCAGGAGTACCGGCTGGTCAAGCGCGCCGAGCGTCGGCAGACATCTTTCGGGATGGCGTGGCTTGAGGTTGCCTACCTGTCGCTGCTGATGCGGGACGGCGCGGTCGATGCTGAGACTTTCCGGCAGGTTGATGTTTCGTGGCGTGACGCCGCGACGCCGACTCGGGCTGCTGCTGCGGATGAGGCGGCGAAGCTTATCGCTTCGGGTGTGCTGCCGCCCGATTCGTCGGTCACGTATGACCGCATCGGTTTGTCGACACAAGAGCAGCAGCGACTCGAGCAAGACCGCCGCCGCGCCAACGGCGGAACGCTACTTAACCGGATTCGTCAGGCCGCGAACCAAACCCAGATGACTGATGACAACACCAACTGAGCTGCGCAGCTTCCTGATTCAGCTGAGTGATAACGCGACTCGTGATCTCGCGTCGCTGTGGTCCCAGCTGGATCAGGCAACAGTCCGAGAGGGTTTGCGGGATGTGATCCCGGCGCTCGTTGGTGACTACGCTGACGCCTCGGCAACCTTGTCGGCCGAGTGGTACGACGAGTATCGGGCCGATCGTGGAGCGCCAGGCGTGTACGGTGCAGACCTCGCGGTTCCAGACCTCGGAGTTGAAGCCCTCACCGGGTGGGGCGCTGGCCTGGCACTAAATAACTGGGACTCCGCGCTCGCGCAGATTACAGGCGGGCTGATCGCCCGTGTGATGAACGCGAGCCGATCGACGATCACGACGAACACATTCAACGACCCCATGTCGATGGGGTGGATGCGGGTCGGAATACCTGAGTGTGGCTGGTGCGCCATGCTCATCTCCCGCGGAAGCGTGTATCGGTCACAGGGGACCGCTGACTTCGCCGCACATGACAGCTGCAAGTGCGGTGCCGCGCCTGCCTGGGCGCCAGGAGATGTTGTGGCCGTTCGGAATGAGTTCGTTCCCACGGCACGTCGCCGTTCCGAAGAGACGACGCAGGCGGATCAGAACCGTGCGAAAGCGTGGATCGCCGCGAACCTCTAGACCACCCCAAATCCGCAAGGGAGCGGGGGCTGATTCACTCGATTGGAGTGGAAAACATGACCGATCCGGTCAACAACCCTGCCGATCCGGCAGGTGGCAAGAATGAACCGATCCGCCTACCCGACGATCACCCCCTGGTCACCGCTTTCGCGGCGCAGAAGGACCGAAACTCGGGACTGCAGGCCCAGATCGATTCACTGACTGCTGAACTCGACAAGGCGAAAACCCCGGCCAACCCCGACGAGCCTGAGTGGAAGCAGAAGTTCGAAGACCTGGAAACGCAGCTCACCGCTGAACGCGAAGCACGTGAGAAGGCCGAGAAGGCAGCGGCCGACAGCGCCCGGGTGCAACAGGGAATCGACGAAGGCCTACCCAAGGCCGCCGCCGAACTCCTCATCGGTCTTCCTGACGACAAGGTCGCCGCCAAGATCGAGGAACTCAAACCGCTGTTCGCGCCCAGTGGTCCACGTCCGAATCCGCAGCAGGGCAACCCCTCCAAGGGCCGCGGCGGAACTCTCTCGGCAGGTCGCGAGCGGTACGCCCAAACCCACGCTCAACCCAAGTAACCCCGCAGGCACCGCCTGCACAACCACTCTGAAGGGAGTGACACCATGACCCAGCTCGCCCCGCGCACTGAGTCCTACGGTGCAGGCGATCAGTCCTGGCTGGCTTCGCGCCACGGCACCGATGTGGCCAAGTCGGCCACCCTCGACCCGTCCGCCTGGACGTCGAAGACCAGCGATGGTCGCATCAAGTCGGGCGAACCGTTCGCGGTCGTGTCGAACTTGGCTGTGCCCTACAACTCGGCCGGATCGGGCGGCACCAACGTGCTCGCCGGGTTCGTGTTCACCGACCAGGCGGTTCGGTCCGGCGGCGGAAACGTCACGTTCCCCGCCATCTGGACCGGCCGTGTCTACCGTTCCAAGCTGCCGTCCACGGTCCCGGCCGACGCTGAGACCACCGGCCTGTTCGTTCTGGAGGCCTGATCATGGCAACTCTCTACACCGAGACCATCACCCCTCAGGAACTGACTGGGTTCGCCCGCGCAGCCCAGGAGGACGTCGAAGCGTCGCAGGGCACCCTCGCCCGCTGGCTCCCCAACACCGCAGTGAACGATGTTGTCGTCCGCACCGTGGTCGGCAAGAGCGGTCAGGGGTCGCTGGCCCAGTACCGCAGCTTCGACGCGGAAACCCCGATCGGGGCTGGCGGTACCGCGGAGCGGAAGATCTTCGAGCTCCTGCCGCTCGGTCTCAAGGAGCGGATCGGCGAGTACGACCAGATCCGCGCCCGCGGCGGTGATGGTGCGGCGATGGCGCTCGGCGGCATCGAGGCGGCCACGGTCCGCACTGTCCGCGCTATCTCGGATCGCCTCGAGGTAGCCCGTGGTCAGGCCCTCGAGACCGCAGCGCTGAGCATCAGCGAGAACGGCCTCGTTCAGACGCCCAGCTTCGGCCGGCCCGGCGGCAACACCGTCACCGCCGCAGTCCTGTGGGATGCTAGCTCCGGCACCAAGATCCTCGAGGATCTCCTTGCCTGGGTGGTCGCCTACGAGGACGCCAACGACGGGGTCTCGCCCGGTGCGCTGGTGCTGTCGCGGAAGATCCTGAACGTGATGCTGCGTGACGCCGGCATCCGCGCGCTCGTCGCCACCGCGGCCGGCACCCCGCAGATCGTGTCCGTGGACGTGCTGAACTCGGCACTCTCGGCTCACGGCCTGCCGCCGATCTTCGTCTACGACCGCAAGGTCAAGGGCACCCGTGTCACCTCGGACAAGAAGGTGTTCCTGCTCCCTGACGCTGTCGATCCCAACTCCGGGTCGAACATCCTGGGCGCCACCTTCTACGGCCCCACCCTCGAGGCCGGGGAGCCGGAGTACGGCATCGGCGCCAGCGAGCAACCCGGCATCGTCGTCGGGGCGTACAAGACCAAGGACCCGATCGGTCTGTGGGTGCACTCGAACGCGATCGCGCTGCCGGTTCTCGTCAACCCGGTCGCGTCCATGGTCGCGACCGTCCTGTCCTGAGAGGAGGTACGTCATGGCGAAGATTCGTGATGACCTCGAAGGCGTCGTGTACGTCAGTGGCCAGGTGCTGAAGGCCGGCGACACCATCCCCGACGGGGTGGAAGTCGGTGACCACCTCGTCGCGCCAGTGAATAAGGGTGGGCGGCCTCGCCGTGCTTCTGGCGACGGAGACTGACGTCTCGGCCCGTCTCGGGCGGCCCCTCGACGATGCCGAAGCGCCGGCAGTCGAGGGGCTGCTCGAGGAAGCCTCCATCCTGGTGTCCGAGTACTGCCACCGTGACTTCGACGCCGTCCCGGATGCGGTGCGGGTGGTGACCTCTCGGGTTGTCGCCCGCGCGCTCGTGGCACGACCCCAAGTGGGCGGTGTCGACACCTCGGGTATGAGCCAGGTCGCTTTGGCCGCAACCGGTTACCAGTTCTCTGGCACGTACAACCCTGACTCGTCGTCGGGCGGTGTGTGGCTGTCCAAGGCCGATCGCCGGAACTTGGCCCGCTACCGATTGGGTGGCGGGGTGTTCTCGGTAGGCACCGCATGACATTCCCAGCCCTGTTCGACGTCGGTTACAAACCGTTCGTTGAAGGTGCGGAAGACGCCCACGGAAATCCTGCCGAGGAGTGGGGGCCGGTCGAGTCACGGAAGGTGATCGGTTGGGGTGCTCCCCAAAGCTCCGAACCGAAACTCGCCGGCCACGACCGAGACGTCGTGGACATCGAGTTGGCGGTCCCCGCTGACTGGAAGTCCACACCGCGCGACCGAATCATCCTTCCCGAACTCGGGGAGATGGAACAGGTCGGGATCACCGAAACCAACTCAGGGAACCCGTTCCGCTGGATACCAGGTCACATCGTCAACCTGAGGCAGGTGAACGGGTGAAGATCAAGTACAACCGCAAGTTCTTCACCGACACCCTGAAGGACACCGGCACGGTGAAGTCGGAAACCAACCGCGTGAAGAACCGTGCCGGAGAGGGTTACGAGTCCGAGTTGTCCGTAGGACGTACTCGAGCCCGCGGCCGGGTGTGGCCCAACACGCACGAGGCGCGGGAGGACAACGCTCGGCAGAACACTCTTGTGCGGGCGCTGACCAATGGTTGAGCTCGTCGTCTTCCCTGATGTGGAAGCGGCCATTGTCGCCTACCTCAAACCGAAGCTGGCGGGGGTGAAGGTCTCCACGACGGTGCCGAATCCACGTGTGCCGAAGATGGTTCGGGTTCAGGCTGCCGGCGGATCTGGCCGTGGACTGACGGTGTCGAAGCGGGTGCTGATCGTGCAGTGCTGGGATACCAAGTCCCCGGACGCAGCGAGCCTGTGTGAGCGGGTCGCGGCGATCGTGTACGCCGCCCAGCACGACCCGGGGGTTCCCGAGATCCGGGGCGTCACGTCGATCGGTGAACCAGCATCGTTCCCCGATCCCGACACATCGCTTCCGCGATACCAGTTCTCGGCATCCCTGGATGTGCGCGGACACATAACCGAATAACAACTGAACAGCACATTCTCTCCTTTCTCAGGCCGGGTCCACATCTGCCTGAAAGGGGCACCCCATGGCTTCCACAGCCGCCAACGTGTTCGCTGCGACACCCAACGTGACCGGCGCGGTGCGTAACGCCCCGCTCGGCACCACACCCCCGACCAACGCCACCACCGCGCTGCCGGCCGGCTGGATCGACCTCGGCTACATCGGCGAGGACGGCGTCACCGAAACCCTCACCCGCGACACCGAGAAGAAGAAGGCGTGGGGCGGCGCCACCGTCAAGGTGCTGCAGACCGACTTCGCGAACACCTTCCAGTTCGCGTTCATGGAGTCGATCAACGCCGACGTCCTCAAGCGCGTGTTCGGTGCCTCGAACGTCACTGACGATGGTGACGGCAACATCACGGTCGCCAAGAACAAGATTCAGCTGCCGCACGAGTCGTGGGCGATCGACTCCAAGGACGGCGCGAACCTGCTCCGCACCTACATCCCGGATGGTCAGATCACCGAGATCGACGACATCACCCGCGTGCACACCGACACGATCATGTACACGGTGACGATCGAGGGCTTCGAGGATGAGGACGGGAACACGTCGTACGACTTCATCTACAACGACGCTCTGGCGGATGTGACTCCGTGATGCAGACGGTTGCGCAGCGGAAGCGCGAGTTGGCGGAGGCGGCTGAGGCTGAGCGTGTTGCTCACGCGAAGGCTGAGACGGTCCGCCAGGCGCGGAGCGTGCCCAAGGGCGACGCCGACGTGCAGGCCCCTACGGCCGAATGAAGACCCGCCGGTGAGGTTCACCGTTGGACCCGGCCTGCCTCACCGGCGGGCTTCGTAAGGCCGGGACAACACCACACCCTGAATTGAAAGGCTGGGTCCACCAATGGCACTGGAGAAGTTCCACTACCTCCCCGAGGGCGCCCCGAAGTCGAAGGAGATTGTTCTCCCGCGGTTCGGTCAGATCCAGGGCGGCATCTTCCGCAAACTCCGGAAGGCCGACGAGCTTGAGCAGTTCTACGGCCTGCTCGAGATCCTGGTCGAAAAGAAGATGGCGACCGAGAAGACCCTCGACCTCATCGACGACCTGAACCTCGCTGAGCAAATGGACATGATGAAGGAGTGGCAGAAGGACTCCGACATGTCCGGCGGCGCCCCGGAATCCTAGGGCTTCTCGATTACTGCGACGAACATCGAGAAGCCATATCGGCAGACCTGATCCGGCTAGGGTTACGGTTCCGCAATGTCGGCACACCAGATTTCGAGTGGTGTGATCTGCGGGCCATCATCCTCACGCTTGCTAAGGATCGTTCTTCGGCCCTGTTCCGGGAGCTGTACCCGGACTATGTGGAGTGGGACTTGGGTGCGCACCTCGCAGCCGACGCTGTTGATCTGCTCCACCTGTTGGTGTGGTTCAAGACGAAAGACGGCTCGAAAGGGCGTAATCGCCCGAAGCCTTACCCGCGTCCTGGGGTTGAGGATGTGGATTCGTCGAAGAAGGTTCGCAAGGGCGATGTCATCACTCTCGATGCGGCGCGCGATCTCTTCGCGCTCCCGGCGGTGAATTGACCGCTATCCGCCTTCGCCCATCAAGCATTCCGGCGTCTCGCAGTCATCGCCGATCGGCGCGTCTGTGTCGATTAGCCCGTCGCCGTTCTTATCCCAGCCCGGCGGGATGTTCCCGCTGCCAGCGTCGGGTGCGTTTGTTTCGGGTTCTGGCTGAGGTTCTGGAGCTGGGGCGGGCTCGGTGGTGGTTGCGGCGGGCTGTTCGGTCGCGGCTGGCGTCTGGGGCGCCAGCTTTTGCCGCCAGTCCGCCGGCAGCTTCCACTCGACGCGCTGGTCGACACCTGCGGTGTCCAGGTGGTAGCCGATTGCGGTTGTCATCACTGGCACCGACAGGGTCGGCGATCCGTCCTTGCTTGAGTTCGGCGGTACGTCGATGAACTCCACCGACCCTTCACACGCGAATGCTGTATCTGAGGCTTCCTCGACCTCACGATTCTGGGCCACCTTGTTGGCGTCGTTGACGTAGTAGAAGTCGCTCGGCCACAACCACTGCTCTGTCTCGACGTCTCCTGTCTGAATGGTGGCGACGAACTTGGTGTGCGCCACCTCAGGGTGCTGACCGGTGCAGCCGGTGTTGTCCAGGCGGGTGCCGGTGATCGACAAGACGGTGGCGCCATCACCGCTGGTGATGGTCACCGGTTCGCCCAGCTGTACTTCGATTGCGCCGCGGCTGTTCGTTTCTGCAGCTGGCGGGGGCGCGGAGGACGAGCTGGCGGATGCGGTGTCGCCGGTGTCGCTTGAGCACGAACTCAGAATGCACGCCGTTGCCGCGCACACCGCAGCGATCGCGAGACGTCGATTCATCACAGGATTCATCTTTCTTCCGGGAATGCGCAGCATATCCGGTTTTCTGACCGAAAGGGGCTTATCTCTTGGCTACTGAGGTAGGCGTCGGTTATGTGACGATCATGCCCTCCATGCGGGGGTTCCGCCGGCAGGTGGATCGTGAGCTTTCTGGTGTTGAGGGATCTGCGCAGCAGACAGGGCAGCGGTCCGGCCGGTCCATGTCGGCGGCGTGGGCGAAAGCCTTCAAGGTTGGTGGGGTGGCCGCTGCTGGCGGGGTCGCCACATTGATGGGTACCGCACTCGCCAAGGGATTCACGCGGCTCGACGCTATCGATCAAGCCCAAGCGAAACTTCGTGGCCTAGGCCATGATGCGCAGGCCGTGGCGACGATCATGGATTCGGCGAACAAGGCCGTGAAGGGCACCGCCTACGGCCTCGGTGATGCGGCGACGATCGCAGCATCCGCGGTCGCGGCAGGTATCAAACCCGGACAGCAGCTCACCAAGTATCTGACGATGACCGCCGACGCGGCAGCTATCGCCGGTTCCGATCTCGCCGATATGGGTTCAATCCTCAACCAGGTCGCCACCGGTGGTACCGCGATGACCGACGACCTCAACCAGTTCGCTGACCGCGGCATCCCCATCTTCCAATGGCTAGGCAAGGAGATGGGTGTCGCTGCCGGCGAAGTGAAATCGCTGGCCTCCGAAGGCAAGGTGTCGTCGGAGATCCTCTTCGGCGCCATCCAGAAGAACATTGGTGGTGCCGCCCAGGAAACCGGCAAGACGTTCCGCGGTTCGGTGGACAACATGATGGCGGCGATGGGCAGGTTCGGGGCGAAACTGCTCGAGCCGGTGTTCTCCCGCGCGCCGGCCGTTTTTGGGTTCCTCACCACTGGCATCGATTCGGTCACCAAAAAAGTGGGGCCGTTCGTATCGGGCATCGGTTCCCAACTCGGAAACCTGTTCAAGGGCATAGATCTGTCCGGTCTCAAGGATGCGTTCGCGAACGCGTTCTCGGGGTTTGACCTCGGCAGCTTCAAGTCGACGTTCTCCGGATTATTTGATTCGCTGGGCAACCTTCGTGAGCAGTTGGGGCAGTTCACCCAACAGACTGCGCCGGCCGTTGTTGGTGCCATGCAGACCATTGCACCGATTGTCGGTGGGGTGGCACGGACGGTGGGGACTGTCCTCGCGGGGGCTTTCCGCACGCTCGTGGGGGTCATTAGTACTGCTGTCAACGTCGTTGCCGGGGCGGTGCGGGTGTTCAACGAACACCGTGGGGTGATCCTTACTGTTGGTGGTGCGATCGCCGCGGTTTTCCTGCCGGCACTCATTACCGCGGGTATCACGATGGCCGCGAACGCCGCGACGATGGCGATCATGGGCGCTGGGATGGTGGCGTACAGCGTGGCCATGCGAGTCGTCGCGGTAGCTACACGTGCGTGGGCTGCAGTCCAGTGGGTGTTGAATGCGGCTCTGTCAGCGAACCCGATTGGGATCGTAATCGCAGCGATCGCCGCGTTTGTCGCTGGAGTCGTCCTCGCTTACAACAAGTCGGAAACCTTCCGGTCGATTGTGACTGGGGCCTGGAATGGCATCAAGGCCGCGGTGGGCGCGGTGTGGTCGTGGCTGTCGACCACTGTGTGGCCCGGGATGCAGGCCGCGTTCCGAGTCATCGGACAGGTCGCAATGTGGCTGTGGCGCAGCGTCATCCTGCCAGCCTGGAACGGCATCAAGATCGCGATTGGCGTGGCCTGGACGATAATTAAGGGCTACTTCACTGCCTACATATCAGTGGTGAAGTTCCTCGGCGGCGTGGTGATGTGGTTGTGGAACACGGTCATCGTTCCCGCCTTCAACGGGATCAAAGCGGCGATCGGGTTCGCCTGGCAGCTGATCCAGCCCATCTTCCAAGCCTTTATGTCCGTCCTGCGGGTCGTCGGCACAGTCGCGACCTGGCTGTGGAAGAGCGTCATCGTCCCGGTGTTCAACGGGATCAAGGCCGCCTCCCAGTTCATGTGGACGGGCGTCTCCGTCGTCTTCGGCTGGTTCAAGGCTGGATTCAGCATCCTCGCCGGACATCTGCGTGCGGTGGTCGACAACGTCATCACCCCGGTGTGGAATGCGGTGAAGGCCGGCGCCAGTTTCCTGTGGTCCGGTGTGAAGACCATCTTCGACTGGATCAAGGGTGGCTGGGACCTCATGGCCTCCGCGATCCGCACCGTCTGGGAGAACGTCATCCGCCCGGCGTTCGACGCAGTAAAGTCCGCAGTCGGCAAGGTCGGCGACATGTTCTCCGCGGTCGCGGAGGGCATCCGCAACACCTGGGACAAGATCAAGGGCTACGCTGCCGCACCGATCCGGTTCGTGGTGAACACAGTGTGGAACAACGGCCTACGGTCGGTATGGGAGAAGATCGCCGGATTCCTACCGATCCCCAAGGCGCCGGCGCCGACCCCGGTCGCGTTCGCAGAGGGCGGCCCGGTTCCGATGGGCAAGGGCGCCAAGCGCGGCAAGGACTCCGTCAACGCTCTGCTGATGCCCGACGAGCACGTGTGGGATGTCGCCGACGTGAAGCGTGCCGGCGGCCACGGCGCCATGTACCGGATGCGCCAGATGGTCGAAGGTGGCCGTCCGTTCACCTGGACGCCGGGTGGCGTCGCGAAAGCATCCGAAGGTGGCCCGCTTCCGCGGTTCGAGAAGGGCGGCGCTGTTGAAGCCGGCATGCGTCTCGCACCACTCGGTGGTGAGGGTGGACTCAAGCCCATCGCTGTGCTGATGCGTCGCATCATCTTCCGCCTGTGGAAGCAGATCAAGGATATTGGCGGCTATCGGCAGGACGCCTACCCGGAACATCCGTCGGGGCGTGCCCTCGACGTCATGGTTCCCGATTTGAAGACGGGCGACGAGGTCAACGCATGGACCCACGCCAACGCCAAGAAGTTCCCTATCGAGCACACCATCTGGAAGCAGCGGTGGCGCCCACAAGGGAACATCAACGGCACCCCGATGGAAGACCGCGGCAGCCCTACCCAGAACCACATGGACCACGTCCATTCCTGGTACAAGGAGCAGGCCGTCAACCCGGATGTGGTTCCGGAGGGCCTGGTCGGGTTCGACGGGATGACCCCGGAGGATAAGCGGTCCTGGCTGCATCAGAAGGTCAAAGAGATCATCGACTCGATGGCCGGCGGAATCCGCAAGGTCATCTCGGGCACCTTCGACGGCAAGGCTGAGGGCATCTTCGGCATTCCGAAAGCGTTTATGGACAAGACGTTCGGATCGATGCTGAACAAGGCTGTCGAGGTCGTCCGGACCTTGAAGGACGTCGGTAAGTGGTACGACCTGGGGAAGAAGTCGGTCAAGAACGTCATCAAGTCGGTGCCGATCGTCGGCGGTTTGTTCCGCGACCAGGGCGGGTTCCTTCCTACAGGGAAGAGCGTTGTCACGAACGAGACCGGCAAGCCTGAGGCGGTTTTGAACTGGCAGCAGCTCGAACTGATCAAGGCCATCATGGACAAGTTCAAGGTCGATCGGGCCACAGCGCTCCGGAAGGCCGGCATTGACGGTCAGACCGGAAAGCAGGTCCGGGAGCCAGACTCGGATGCGGCCGCAGTGATCAACGAACTGAAGCAGGACCGGAAGCAGAACGGCGAAAATGACTCCCTGAAGGCTAAGCAAGATTACGAGCAGGCGAAACTCGAACGCAAGCAGGAGTACGACAAAGCGGTAGCGAGGCTCCGCGAGGAGTACCAAGCGAAGCGCATCAGCAAAGCTGAGTACGAGCAGCGAAAGGCGGAGCTGAAGAGGGCTCGCGAGCAGACGGAGCTGCAGAAGAAGCAGGACTACGAGCAGCAGAAGCTCCAGACGAAGCAGCAGCGCGACGGGCAGAATGCCGACTCTGCCGGGTTCGCCGAGTCTTCCTCGCAGGAGCCACAGCTGGCGCCCGAGGAGGAGTACCGCAAGGGGCTGGCGGACAGCATTTCGGAGAACTTCGGGAACGCTGCAAAGTCTGCGGTAGAAGGACAGATTCAGGACGCGTTGGGCGTCTTTTCCCTCCCGGATTCGCCGCCCTTGTTGGCCGCCTACAACCAGTTCGTTGAGGACAAAAAGTCCTACGACGAGATGCGGAAGAAGCAGGAATCTTTCGACCGCGGGGAAGCTGGTACCGGTTCGGGAGTCGGCGGGACGGGAGGTGACTATTCGTCGCTCGACCCGAGTGGGCAACTCCAGTATGACGAGGAGCAGTCCAAGGTTCAGGACGTCGCCGAGGGTCCAGGCGGGATGCCGAACATCCAGTACAACCCGGGTGGTGGTGCTGAACAGTGGCGTCCGCTGGCGCAATGGGCGATCGACTACGTCAACCAGTCGATGAAGGGACCTGCTCAGCTGCAGGCGATGGTGGAGCAGATCGGTGACGAGTCGGGCGGTAACCCGAAGGCGCAGAACAACTACGACATCAACGCCCAGAACGGTGTGCCGTCGGGTGGTCTGTTGCAGGTCATCGAACCCACCTTCCAAGCGCACCGCGACAAGAGCCTCCCGAATGACAAGTTCCATCCGGGCGCCAATCTTGTGGCGGCACTGCGGTACTACGTGCCGAAGTACGGCAAGGACCTCACCGCACGGTGGGGTAGCGGTAAGGGCGGATACAAGAAGGGCGGCTACACCGGCAACCTCGGCGTAAATCAGGTGGCTGGGTTCGTCCACGGCCGAGAGTTTGTGATGCCTGAGGGGCCGACGAGCCGCAACTATGCGTTGCTGTCTGCGATGCATCAGGGTGCCGACTTCACTCCCGTCAGCTCGGTTGGTGGCGGGGCGGACAACTCCACCCACTTCCACAACCCGGTGTTCCGAGATGAGCGCGAGTTCTACGAGCGTCAGTCCCGGATGCAGCGGGCCCGTCAGCGAGCTATGAGTGGGGGCCGTGGATGACGTTGCGGATTGACCTGATCGGCACATCAGGGATGCGGTGGCCCGTCCACTACGAGGGCAAGTACTCGGGTGTCACGTTGAGTGAGGGCGGCGTCGTAGGGTTGCTCGATTCGCCGGTGGAAACTCAATGGGTTGAGGACACCGAGATGGGCGTCGTGTACGGCGGCATCCGGTACCTGCCGCGGGACATGACTCTCGGCTTCTACCTCGACGACGCCGCCGGCGGGGACTCCGAGATCGGCCGGCTCGAGTCCGACTTCCGCATGGACTTCACCGCGCAACCGGACGAGTGGGACGCCGACTTCCAGCACACCCAGGTGGCGGTGGAGTCGGAGATGTCGGGGGAACGTCGCCTGACGATGCAGATGCGGGAAGCGCCGGAACTCAAGACCGAACGTGACCCGTACACGCAGCAGTTCTACGACATCACCTACGAGATGCGGGCGCCGATGCCGTTGTGGGATTCCGGCACCCACGTGGAGCCTTTCGAGCGGTCGACCACCTCGGGGTCGGGGACGATCCTGGTGTGGAATCCGACTGATGTGCCGATGCGGCATACGTGGGTGTTGACGCGGGCGAAGTGGACTCTTCCTGATCCGTCGTGGCGGGGGAAGAAGGGTTCACGTGCGCCGGCAGGCCCGTATGCGTCGCGCACCCTGCCTCTGCCGGTCATCACGTCGAGCGATCAGGGTGTTCGGATCACGCGTGAACGCCGCAAGCTGGTGGCGATGACATTCACCGGCTCCAACTTCCAGGGCCGGATGGGGGGCAAGTTTCTGATGCACGACATCCCGCCGTACACGCCACCGACGTTGCTGCCGATCTCCTACACCGATGCCCCTGCTGGGGGAGCTCGGGCGGAGTTGCACCAGCCGCGGTTGTGGACCCGTCCTGTAGGCCTCGAGTTCCCAGGGCTGTCATGACCGCACCAGTGCTGACCGGCAGCCTCCAAGAACAGTGCGACGCCATTCTGGCCGCGACCGTTGCCGAGGAACGCCGGCTGGAGCGGATGCAACGCACCCCGCCCGGGGTGTTCATCTTCGACGGACACCAACGCCTACAGCACCTCCTCCTCGAGGTGGTCGAGCTGCACGTCGAGGACCCGGAGAACGACACCGGACCGATCGAGTTGGCGATCCCGTTTGAGCATCCGGTAGCGCAGTGGATGAACGACGACATCGGCCGAATCCAGCGCGGTGAGGGCGAGTTCTTCCACATCGATGTGGAGCACAACGGCATTCGCGTCACTGGCCGGTATGACGCGAAGTCGGTGAAGAAGGACGGCAAGGGGCAGCGGATGCTGCACGTCACGTTCCTCACCGACTACGAGAACCTGAAGTGGATCGACGTCTGGTCGAACCCGTTCCTGCCGGCGATCTTCCAGTTCCCACGCATCTTCCTTCTGGCAGGCCCGGCGATCTGGACATTGAAGACAGCTTTGCTGCTGCAGCTCTGGCGTATCAACTCGAGCATCTGGCAGATTCCCGACGACCCGATGAACCCGTCGACCTGGCTGGACGGGTTGGACATGTCGAACTGGGACATCGTCATCAAACCGACCAGCTTCCTGCAGGACATGGCGGCGGGCACGACGTGGTGCCTGTTCATGTCGCGGTGGGGGAAGTGGCATGACCGGGCCGAGATGATCCTGAAGGACGCCGAACTGTCGGTGGTGACCCGCCGGTACAGGAAGGGCGATCCGGAGCCGTGGCCCGGAGCCTTCGTGACCGGCATCAAAGATGGTGCGCTGGTGGTGGACATCGTCGACAAGTCCGGGCACATGGAGGGCGCCGCTAATGGTGGCACCGTGTTCGACGGGTTCACCCGCACCATCCGTGAGCTCGTCGGTGACTTCATCGAGGATGCCGAGACAGAGCTGGTGGGGGAGCCTTCGTGGCCGTCCAAGTTCTACGAGGACATGTTCGGCACGCCGAAGGGTTTCCCGTTCGTCCACTTTCCGGCCGACTCCGGGGTGGAAACAGAGTTCACCACAACACCTTCCAAGGGTGTCATCCTGAACGCTGGTGGCCAGTCGGCCCCCGGCGTGAACGAGCTCATCTCCGCTGGCATTCAGACGGTCGGCGATCTGGTGACGTCGAACCTGAACATCGGCGGCTACGGGATCGGCGCCCAGGGCGGCGCGATCGACGCGGTGCTCAAGCCGTTCTACACGGACACGGTGTTGGCGTGGATTTCAGTGAAGCTGCCGCACCGGATAGCCCAGTCGGGGTCGTCGCACTACAAGGAGTATCACCTCGATTTGCCGGGAAAGGCGTACACGTTGTCGTCGGTGATGGCGATGCGCGCCGGGATTGTGGCGACTCGGCGCACGAAGAACGCGACGGTGAAGGTGTCGTCGCTGACCCCGTATGTGGTGGGGTGGCCGGGCTCTGGGCATCTGTACAAGGGTGACCGCGCGAGTTTCGAGGTGGCTGGTGATACGCGCCGCGAGATCCATGTGGAGCGGGTGAAGGTCGCGAAGCTGGACTGGTCTTTCGATCACTTCGCGCAGTGGGAGTTGGAGTTCGGGCCTCGTGAGGATGAGGACCCGATGGCCCGTCTGATGCGCGAGATCCAAGGCTTGGCCACTGCCGCATCCGAACTCGGACTGTTCTAGGAGATGAAGTGACGTTCAAGCAGTGGGCTGAGATGTCCGATGAGGAACGCGAAGCGGAGGCCCAGGCCGTCTCAGCGCTGTTCATCGGTCTCCCGGGCGTGGTGGGGGCACCCCTGATTCTGGGGCCGGAGTACTGGCTGGATGTGGCGCGTCACCTCGTCGAGGGTGGTGTGCGGTTGGTGGCGGACTCGATCAAGCACTACGAACCCGGCGAGAGTCTGGATGCGCAGAAGGCGGCCGGCAAGTGGGTCTACGACTCTCATGAGCCTGACGAGACGTATGAGCAGCGGATCGCCCGTCTCGCCGACGAGGAACATCAGGCGTACATGGCGAAGCTCGAGGAGCTCAAAGCCCGGCAGGACGATAAACAGGACCGCGTGGCGCAGGCTGAGGCCGTGGCGTTCACGGCGGAAGTAAAGCTGCGCACGGACGCGGGGACGCTGGCGGGTTCTCCGCATGCTGACGTCGACCTCAAAGACATCCGCACCTAGTTCCTATCAAGTCTTTCGACCCTGCACCCGTCGGGTGTGGGGATTTCACCATGCCAGGAGGTTTCATGGCGCAGCGTTTCCGGCCGCTTCCGTCGGGCACGAAGGTTACCTCGCCGTACGGGCCGCGGGGCGGCGGGTTTCACGGCGGCACCGACTACGGCAAGGACGGCGGATCGGCGGGGCTGTCGGTGTACGCCTGCCAGGCTGGCACCGTCATTCATGCCGGCGCCGCATCGGGGTATGGCGGTCCTGATCCGGCTGGCTGGCTGGTCATCGACTCCGACGATGCCGAAGGTTCGGGGTGCGCGGAGTACGGCCACATCATCCGCGAAGTCGCGCTCGGCGCGAAGGTCCGTGCGGGGCAGCGCATCGGCCGCATCAATCCTGACAGTCGCACGAACGGCGGCGTTGCCCCGCACCTGCATCTGACGGTGTGGCAACGCGCGTACGGCGGGGTGCGTGTCAACCCGGAGGAGTGGCTTCGCGGCTGCCCTCACCCCAACACGGTGCCCGCGCCGGCACCCGCACCAGTTTCGGGAGGAACCGTGAACGTCCCCAACCCCGTCACCCGACAGCAGATCTCACCGAACCGGCATTCCGGTGGCCGTGACGTCGACTGGATCGTGATCCACACCCAGGAGGGTGCCGGGACTGCGCGGTCGATCACCGACTACCTGTGCCGCCCGGCCGCTCAGGTGTCGTACAACGCGGTGTGCGATGACCGGGAGACGGTCCTCGTTGTGCCGTGGGATCAGAACCCGTGGTCGGCGATGAACGCCAACACACGCGGCGACCACATCCTCATGGCCGGTTCGTTCGCGTCGTGGTCGCGGGACAAGTGGCTGTCGCCGGATGCGCGGGACGGCAAGAACGAAGACCTGCAGCTCACCCGCACGGCTGCGTTGGTGGCGTGGCGGTGCGCAGTGCGTGACATCCCGATCCGCTACGTCGGTGGTCGTGGGATGCCGAAGACGCCTGGCGTTTGTGGGCATGTCGACTTCGGGCAGTGGGGCGGTGGACATACCGATCCGGGTCCGAACTTCCCGTGGGGCGAGCTGATCTCGCGGGCCATCTCGATCTACAACGGAGGAAAGGACTGGCTCGCTATGGCAACCATGGCTGAAGTCGAGGCTCTGATCTACAAGTGCCTCAAGGTGTACGTCGGCCCGATCGGGTCGGACGTGAAGGACATTCGTCAGCAACTCACTGGTGGGCGTGACGCTGGCCAGTACGGCGGGTTTGAGCAGGGCGGCAACCGCACCCTCTACGACCTGACTGCAGCTGTCGCCGCGGAGACCGGTGTTGCCGGCACACGGGACACCCTCGAATCGAAGGAGAAGTGACCAATGTCCGCATCCATCACCACACCCCGCCTTGTGTTCGGGCGTGAGCCTGCCGCGTGGACGGCCCTCATCTCGGCGGTCCTGGTGTTGCTCACCACGTTCGGGTTTAACATCTCCACTGATGTGCAGGGCGTCATCATGGCCGCGGTCAACGCGGTGCTTGGTCTGATCGTGGTCATCACGGTGCGGGAGAGTGTGTATCCGGCGTTGGTCGCGGTCGTGCAGACGGCGCTGCCGCTGGTGGTGGCATTCGGCCTGCACCTGTCGGAGCAGCAGCAGGGCGCCATCCTCGCGGTCTCCACGATCACCCTCGGGTTCGTGTTCACCCGGCCGCAGGTCACACCCAAGGCGTCGACAGGCCTCGAGCTTCCCGCTGACGGGGTCGAGCGCGAAGTCAACCTCGGCTGATGGCCGTGATCTCGAGCGCCAGCGCTTGGATGAACCCCGCCGCGCTGAGCGACATCGGCGTGGTGGGGGTCGTCGTCGGCATGGCGCTCGTGCTCGGCATCGCGTTCGCCCGCGGCTGGATCGTCTGGGGGTCGGAGATATCGATCTACAAGACCGCGGCCAAACGTGACGCCGAGACCATCGCCAAACTGCTCGACACGAACGCGACGCAGGCGCAGACGATCGCCGAGTGGAATGTCGCCGGCCAGCTCATCGCGAGTCAGTCGAAAGCGTTGCGGGACAGTCTGGAGTCCAACTGATGTGGGGGCGCAAGTGCAAGGGGGCGAGCGCGCGGGAGATCGACGCGCGCTCGAAGCGTAACGCGCAATCGGCCGAAGAAGCCCGGTCCGAGAACGCGCGGCTCGCCGAACAGGCGCGGCCGATACAGCGGGAGCTTCGTGACCAGTTGGAGCGAAACCACTGGGCCGAGCTGATCTTCGGAAGGCTGAACTAGTGGAGCTGATCGCCGACTGGGCACTCGTGGTGCTCGCCGTGCTGACCACCGTCTACACCATCTGCTACACCGTGTGGCAGCCGTGGTGGAAGGAGCGGGTGTCGCTCATCTACCTCGGCAAGTCAACCCTGACATCGCTGGTGCTGCTACAGATTTCAGCGTCGGTGTGGGCGGGCACCGACTATCCGGGGCGGGCGTACATCCGAAGCGTCCTGTACACGGGCGGCGCGCTGATGATGTTCGCGCTCCTGGTGATGCTGCTCGTGTTGCAGTACCGGACGCGTCAGGATCGGCGGTCGCGCGGTGATTTCCGCCGTCCGTGGCAGGTGTGGCGCGACGAGATCCGGGCATGGTGGGTGAACCGATGAAGGTGATCAAACTTCGCGGCGCTGGTGAAGCGTTGGGCGGCCGGAACATGCTGTCCGCCATCCCAGGTGAGGATCTGCCGTACCAAGCCGAGATTCGTCCGATCGGGTTGGGCACGTATGCGGAGTCGGTTGCTGATGCTCGCCGCCGGCTGCGTGAGGTTGACGCGGAGGGCGAAGACTACGTGCTCACCGCATACAGCCTTGGTGCCGCTGCGGCAGGGGACTTCGTGCAGTACGACCGGCCCCGCCATTGCAAGGGTGTCGTGCTGTTGTCTGATCCGAAGCGTCACGCGAATCAGGTGTCGCACAAGGGCGTGGCCGCGGGGCGCTGGGGAATCGCCGGTCAACGGTTCATCGACCGGGTGCCGTGCTACTCGTACACGATCCCGGATGATCCGATCTCGGCGTTGCCGGGGGATAACGGGATGCGTCAGATCGCGCAGCAGGTGACGGGGTTGATGCAGCCCCTACCAGCTCGGTGGTGGGATGCGGGATTCACGCTGCACTGGCTGCTCAAGTACACGACTCACGGTCGGCACACCGCTTACCCGACCGAAAGGATCAATGGGGTTTCGTACCTCCAGTCGGTGAAGGCGATGGTTGAGGGGCTGACGCGATGACCACGCCGAATCAGCCGGGTGAAGGAGTCAACAACAACTACTTTCTGCCGGCGAACCGCCCGAACGCTGCGACGAGTGGGCTGTCGCAGTTCGCATCTGCGGACCAGGAATTTTGGGACGACTACGCCTACAACCAGTGGAACCCGAAGTTTCAGGGGATGGGTGAGCCGGTTGATGTGATCCGGTTGCTGGCTCATGCTGCGACTGCGAACATTTCTTCGATCATCAACGGCATTTTTAATGGCTGGTTTGGTGGTGGTGGTGTTGGTGATCCGCAGCAGGTGCAGTACACGATTGAGCAGATCAAGGACGCCGTACTCAACGGATACAACGTCACCACATTCGTAGAAAACGGCGTGTGGACGAAGCCCTCAGCGTTGAACGAGTTGGTTGTTATCGGTATCGGTGGCGGTCGAACCGGTCAGGACGGCGTCAACGCGCAGGGCGGGGCGGCCGGCGGCGTTGGTGGTGATGGTGGCGGCTACGTAGCACAGTCCATTCCCGTTGACATGGTGCCGGCGACGGTGCCAATCACGATCGGTAACGCTAACCAGTCCACCAAGTTTGGCGATCTGCTCACGGTGAATGGTGGCGCGGGCGGTATCGCTTCAGATTTCGGGTTCACCCCCACGAATTCAACCCCAGGCGCAGGCGGAGACGGTGGCAGGGGGGCTGGATCAGGTACGGCCGCGACTCCGGGAGCTTCCGGTGGGGGTTCTGCGCTTGGGACGGGTGGAACAGCTGGCGCGAGTGGCGGCACCCTCGGCAACGGCACCAACGGTGGCGCGGGTGGGAATGTGAGCGCCGCAACCCAAACCAAATGTGGTGGCGGTGGTGGCGGTGGTGGTGGTGGCGGCGGAATGGCTGAACTGAATACCCGCAGCGCGGGCGCGGGCGGACCGGGCGGCTACCCCGGTGGTGGTGGTGGTGGCGGCGGCGGCCGCGGTCACGCCAGCGTCGGCGGCAACTCGATTGCAGGCGCAGGTGGTATCGGCGCTACCGGCGTCCTATGGATCTACTGGAGGTAGCGGACGTGAAGACTGCGCAACTCGTGATGGAAGCGGTACCCCACAAGCCACCGATTACCAATCTGTACCGCACAGATGACGGGCACCTGCTGGTGATGGTGTTGAGTCCGCCAAACATGGCGGCAGTCATGACCCGCATCGGTCTATTCCCAGTTACGGCATCCCACATTCCCAAGACGGTTTCCGTGTTCCTCGCCGACGAGCGGGGGGAAGCCGTCGACTACGACGGAGACCCCGCAAACGGTATGACTCCGATCCTGTCAACCGATTCGCGGTCGTTCGCTATGACGATCGTTCCCGAACTGGTCGACTCCGAAAGCCCTTACGTCGATGCGCTCGCCGCGCTCGGCTACACCCTCACAGAAACGGAGACCTCATGACTGTGACGCTTGGCTGGGAGGGGACGCGTGCTGAGCTGCCCCTGTATCGGCAGTCGGATTTGGTGTTTTCGCTTGATCCGGTTGATGCGACGTCGGGGAATATCACGTCGTGGCCTGATGGTGCGGCCTCGACCCTCTACTTCTACAAGGGTGATCCGGTGAAAACTTCCACGTCTACGGCGCCGGTGTTGACGGTGCCGGGTGTGGTGGATGCCCCGTCGATCGACTATGTGGTGCAACAGGAAACACTCGCCCCGGCGTTGGGTCAGGCCACCCACTTTCTGGTGACAGTGTCAATGCCGGAAACCCCCACCCAGGAGTACCCCCTGTATTTCGGGAAGGTGGTGCGTCGTGTCTGAGTGGTTGGACGACAACGGCACCCGGCACTGGATCGACGACGAGGGTCGTGAACACGTCGAACTGATCGCCACACAAACATTCAAGTTCCCAACCGTCCAGTTCGACTTCAACACAGGAGAATGACATGGCACTCGCTACCGACTCGATGAAAGCCGTGATGCTCAACGCCTACAAGAACGAGGCGTCGTGGATCTCGCTGCACACCGCCGATCCCGGATCGACCGGCGCATCGGAGGTGACCGGCGGCACCCCGACCTACGCGCGTCAGCAAACGACCTGGGGCACGCCAGCATCGGGTGTGATGACAGGATCGAAGGTGTCGATCAATGTGCCTGCGACGACTGTGGTTGCGGCTGGTGTGCATACCGCGTCGTCGGGTGCGGGCACCTACCGTGACAAGTTGGCGATTCCGTCGACTACGGTGTCGGCGAACGCGACGATCGATGTGACGCCGACGATCACCATCACGTAGTGATTGTTTTGGCGGGGCGGGTGACGACGCCGGTCCCGAATCGCCCGTACATTTTCACGGGGGTGCCGGTGTCGCGGGTGGCGACGGTGTTGCCTGCGCGGCCGCATGTGAAAGCGCGCCTGCCTGGGGCGCCTCGGTTTGGGTCAAAGCTCCCTGTTGCGCCGCACTATCGGACGCGTCGCCCGCCGACGAAGAACCGTCTGGTCGCGGGCAACACCACGACTGTCACTGGTTCTGCGGTGGTGCATGCCCGGCTGGGTGTGGAGTTCGCCGAGCAGTCGGTGCAGGTCGATCAGGCCGGGAAGATCGCTGTTGGTCTCGGGGCTGTGTCTGCGGTGGGGGTGTCGGGTAGCGCCCTGGTGCGCGCCCTCTACCGGGTGGATGCATCGAATGCTGCCGGGGTTGCGGGTTCGGGTGTTGCCCGGGCACGCCACACCCTCGCTGCATCACAAGCCATCGCCACCGCAACCGATGGTGGGGATGCGCGCGCCCTCTACAGTCTGACCGCAACCCAGAACATCGTGGTGGATCAGCCGGTCGAGTCTCGCCCGTTCATCGATGTCGCCGCCTCCCAGGATGTGGGGGTGGTGTCGGCGGCGTCGTCAGTGCCCTCGGTGGGAACGGTGAATGCCGATGCCACCCAGGACATTGGGGTGGATTCTGCCGCGATCGTGCGGGTCCGCCACGCCGTTAACGCCACCCAGGAAATCGTGTCGGGGGAGTCCACCGTCCTCGACGGTTTGCGGGTCCCGCTCGCTGCGTCGCAGGGGGTGGCGGTGGTCGGGTCAGCGAATGCCCGCGCCCTCTACACTCTGACCGCCACAGGCACCGCCACAGCGACCGGAACCGCCGCGGGAAACCCGGCACTCGCCGCCGTCAACACCACATCGGCATCCGCTACCGCTACAGCCCGCCCCGTCCACACCATCGCAGCGACCAGTTCAACAACGACAGATGGTTCGGCGACGACCACGATCGTCACGTACACCCGGCAGCGGATGAACAAGAGTGGCGCGTTCACCGTCCTCACGTCGGGCGCAGGGGCCGTAACTGGTTGGGCGTCTGACGCGACAGCACCCGCAACAGTTTCGAGTAACCGCTATCTGGTGGTCAGTACAACTGGGGTCGCCACAGTCACCCTCAACCTCGGCGACTACACCGGTGCCGCGCAACTCGGCATCTACCAGGATGGGGTTCTCATCGGCCAAGGCAATGTCACATTCTCTGTCACTGGTGTGTCTGTGGCGGCTGGACAGCGGTTCGATGTGCGGCGGATTACAGGGTCTGCAACTGGTGGCACGTACTCGACCGGCCATCTCGAACTGTCGTAGTCACTAGGGTTCCCAGTCGTCGCCGAGCACCTGGGCGAGCCGCTCGGTAAGGTCCCGCTCCTCGGGCCGGCGGCTGTAGATGACGGCCTCGCACTCGACGGCCAGCTCGAGGAGGTCGGGGTCCGGCTCAACCCACCCGCCATCCGTGCGCACCTGATGCTCCGCCTGCCGACGCCGCATCACCGACGCCACGGCCTGGGCGGCGGCGCGCAGCGTCTCACGATCAGTCACCCGGCCATCATCGCAGGGAACCCTCTGGCCGTCGGCTGCGTCCAAGCTGCATGGTCCTCGACATCCTCCTGGCGGTCATCACCTGCGTCACTGCCGGATGCCTGCTGGTGCTCACATCGCCCGAATCATGAGAAGTGTTGCGCGACAACAGAATTAGATGCTACAGTGATCTCACAAGTTCAGAGCGGGTGAGAGTCAGGAACATCACCAGATCGCCGACGCACAGCGACCCGGCCACTGCGGAAACAATGAGACGCCACCCCCGGAGGCCCATGACGGGGCACCCGCTCTGAACCTGGACAACCAGAAGCGCCCCACCTTCGCGATGAAGGTGGGGCGCTGTGGTCGTCTCTGGGGGAACTACTCGGTGGGGGTTTCCTCGGACGGCGCACTGCCGCCCATCGAACTGACGTAATGATCATGATCGTCAACATGATCATCTCGGCCCGTCCTCATTGCGAGGGCGGGCCGCTTTGTCGTCTACGGGACGCGTCCCTTAACGATCGCTGCGACCAACTCCGGCGAACACCCCACCGCGGCCGCCAACGACTTGTACGTCCACTGCTGCGGATCATCCTCACGTAACAGCCGAACGAGGCGGTTGCGGATCTGCCTGTGCTGTTCCGCAACCGCCTCGGACTCAAGACTCTTCAAATGGTGTTCCCGCGCCTGCTGAGCGCGAGCGTCAGATGTCACCGCGCGCAAACCCGGACAGCAACTGCGGGGTGGCCGAGTCGAACCCCACGACATCCAGCATCCCCGCATCCGAGGGATCAGCGATCGAGAAACCTGTCGAAGTCATGCCCACGACCACCATCTTGGCGGCAGGGTTGACCTCACGGCGGTACTGGGCCAGCGCCTGGTGCGGGTGGATGCGGCCGGCCCACGTCTCGTTGTCGGTGTAGATGGAGAACACGTCGACCTCAGTCTTGGTTTGCAGCGCCCACAGGATCGGGAGGGCGCAGTCGGTTCCCCCGAACGGCAGGCCCGAGATGGTCCGCAGTACGTCGTCCATGCGTTGACGCGGACTGATGGGCAGCTCCACAAGCGCGGGACTCCGGTTCCACGCGCCTCCATCCGACGTGAACCCAACGGTCATGTGCTGCGGCTCGGTCGCGGCGGTCACCAACGCGAGCGCCGCTGACGCCTCACGGCACGAGATCGGCATCCCAGCGATCGGCGCAGTCATCGAGCCCGACACATCAAGCCCGAGCAGGTGCCGCTTCCCGGACGGCTCGACCGCCCCGAACGCGGCGTAGAACGCGGCGTCGAGGGCATCCACGATCGGGCGTGACGGCGTCCAGGTGCTGTCGCCTCGCGCGGCGTGCCCGGACGCGTAGGTGCGCTGCGCCACCAGAACGTTGAGCGGGTGGACCCGACCCTTCTTCAATCGCTCGGGGTCGGACAGCAGCGCCGCAACCTCCGCGGTACGGCCACCCACCTGGGGGAGCAGGCCCAGCCTGGTCAGCCGTGGAAGCTGACGCATCAACGCTGTCGCCGGGATACCTCGATCGAGTAGTGCCTCCCACACCGCCGGGTCGTTCAACGACTCGTCGGCCAGCATCTCCCAGGACAGTCCGTACTTGGTGACGTACTTCGCCGCCTTGTGCGGCTTGGCCTGGGCCTTCTCAAACCCCGCCACAATGCGCGGGACGTTGTCCGTGCTCCCGTGGGTGATGTAGTCGAACAGCCCTGCACGGTCCGCGTCATCGGTGACCGGGTGGGCCAGCCGCAGGAGATCGCGGTGAGACCATCCTTCGCGCTGCCGGTACTTCACCGCCTGATAGGCGAGCGCGTCGACAGGCTTCCCGAGGTACCAGCCGCCGACAGCGCGACGCAAGCCGCGACCCCAGCCTCGGAACTGTTCGATGTAGGTGGCGAACTGGAACAGGTGCGTGCCGGTGCGGGCGACCTCGGGCAGGGCGTCGAGAGCGAACCGTCGACCAGCGTCGTCTCCCAGCGACGCGGCAGCAGCCAACGAGAACAACGCCTGGTTGTTCTTAGGTGCACGGCCGGCCTGCGAGATCGTCACGACTTCCCGAACCAGCGCCTCGGTGTCGTTGCGCGCGAAGTCGAGGACGACCGCAGCATTGTCCTTGGTGAGTGCGCGCGCTGACGTGTAGTAGGTGCCGCCGTCGGTGCCGAGGATGAGGAAGCGCCGCAGCCGCGCGAGGGGAGTCACCTCGAAGGTGAATCCGCCGGCATTGTTCCGGACCTGGCGCGGGTCGGCCCGCTCGTTCTGGTCGGTGCGTTTGGTGGAAACGGTGGTGAGGATGTCCATGTCGGCTCCCGTTGATGGCGGCGCAGAACGAGAGGGCTGCGGGCGTGTTAGCTCCAACCGGAGTGATCATCCCAATTGATAACCGACTGGAATCCGGCCCGCAGCCACATCTCAAGTTCTGCGAGGGCGGGCATGTTGTGCCGACCGGGGTTTAGCGCTCTAGGCCACTGAGCTACATCAGACTCGGTCTGATGCCGGGATTCGAACCCGGGTCTCTCTCTTAGCAGGAGATAACCGATCAACTCCGGCCCGCCCTCGTTATCGACTGTAACGCATTACACCAACAAACGCGCGGTCTATCCGCTCTGCGTGTCGAGCCGGGCTGTAACGAACCAACGCCCCGGATGTAGTCCGGGGCGTTGGCTGTATCTGTGGCTGTAACCACACTCTCGTGTGTGGTCTGACCTGGAGCGGGTGACGGGAATCGAACCCGCGTAGCTAGTTTGGAAGACTCGCGACGCCGAGCTGGATCTCACTTCGGTGCGATAGACGTAAGTCTAAACGTAAGCGACATCGTCTAAATGCCCTCTGACCTGGAGCCGATGACGGGAATCGAACCCGCGTATTCAGCTTGGGAAGCTGATGTTCTGCCATTGAACTACATCGGCGTGCGAGTGCCGGACTCGCGAACGACAGCCTAGCAAACCCGTGGCCGGGCCGGTCGCCGGCACGCGCAGATGTCGCAGAACGTGGCGTCAGGCGCAACGAACTGCGACATCTGGGCGAGGCCGGGTCTCGGCGGGCCGACGCGATTCGGTTGCGACGCAGAATAATTCGCCGGAAGGGGTTGCGCGGCGGGCGACCGCGCGGTAGCCTCGAACGTAGTTTCGAGTAAAGCCATGGTGATGACGGGGGATGAAATCATGGCTTCTACCGAGCCATCACCACCACTTCTTCTCGACCAGTACAAGCGCCTGCATGCACTTATGGACGAGATCGCCGAGACGCAGTCCACGGATTGCTCCGACACTGACCTCTTACAGGTCGCGATCGAGCACGAGCGTGCCGAACGACGGATGCTGTCGCTGTTCACCGATCACATCGTCGACATCGACGAGCGGTCGGCGTACCGGAAGATGGGGTGCCAGACCGTCTCCAACTTCCTCTGCCATGGTCTGAACCGGCGCGGCGAGGCGACCCGCCTGATGAACCGGGTCTGGGCCTTGGGCAGGTTTCCGGACATGCAGGGGGTGCCGCTCGAACCGCGCTTCCCCGAGACCGCCAAAGGTGTTGCCGACGGCGAGATCTCGGGACGCCACGTCGACGTCGTCATCGAGGTGATGCGCAAGATCCCCGCCGACGTGGACCCTGCCGACAGGGAAGCCGCCGAGGCAACGCTCGCGCACTACGCACGCGAGTACGACCCGTCGTCACTCCGTGATCTCGGCGCCCGCATCCTGGCCCACCTCGACCCCGACGGAACCATCACAGACGATCGCGACCGCGCCCGCAACCGCGGCCTCAAACTCGGGCCGCAAGACGCCCAACTGATGTCCCGGCTGACCGCAACGCTTGACCCCGTGACGCGCGCCATGTTCGACGTCGTCTTGTCGGTGTGGGCCGCTCCCGGGATGAACAATTCCGCCGATCCCGAGTCGCCCACCGGGAACCCCGCCGCCGCGGACCCCGACGCGCTGGCCGCCGCTGCCGGACGCGACGAGCGCACGACCGAGAAGCGGAACCACGACGCGTTGCGCGCCATGCTGCGCCACGTGCTCGACGCCGGCGCGCTCGGGGGTTCGCACCACGGGCTGCCGCCACACCTCGTCGTCTCCATCACCGAATCGGCGCTGCGCGACGCGGCCGGCGACCCGGCACGGACCGCGACGGGAACCCTCCTGCCCATCAAGGACGCCATCGATCTCGCCGCGGACGCGCAGCACCATCTCGCGGTGTTCCGGGACCACTCCAGTGAGGTGCTCTACCTCGGGCGGTCCAGGCGATTGGCCTCGCGCGCACAACGAATCGCCGCGGTCGCCCGCGACGGCGGCTGCACCTTCCCGGGATGCACGCGGCCGTCGTTCGACTGCGAGATCCACCACGTCGTCGAGTGGGACGCCCACCACGGATCCACCGACCTCGACACCCTCGCGACCGCCTGCCCACCACATAACCGAGTGGTCGGCACCGGGGTGGATCAGTGGGCCACCACCATCGCCACCGAAGGGGTCGACGCCGGCCGCGCCGTCTGGCACCCGCCCCGCGCGCACCCGTCGTCGACGCCGCGGATCAACCATGCCCATCGCACCGACGCGATCCTCGACCGAATGCGCGCTGATGTCCGGCGGCGGCGCAGAACAGCGGCACCGGAGAGCGGAGGGTCGGCGCCGACCGACACCGGCGCAGATCCTCCCTGACCATTCGATAACCTCGACACCGTGCTGCTCTCCGACCGCGACATCCGCGCCGAGATCGCTGACGGGCGCCTCGCCATCGATCCGTTCGATCCCGCCCTCGTCCAGCCCTCCAGCGTCGACGTCCGGCTCGACGGCCTGTTCCGGGTGTTCAACAACACCCGCTACACCCACATCGACCCCGCACAACGCCAAGACGAACTCACCTCGCTGGTCGAACCGGCCGACGGCGAGCCCTTTGTGCTGCACCCGGGTGAGTTCGTGCTGGGGTCCACCCTCGAGGTGTGCTCGCTGCCCGACGACCTCGCCGGCCGACTCGAGGGCAAGTCGTCACTCGGTCGGCTCGGCCTCCTCACGCATTCGACGGCGGGCTTCATCGACCCCGGTTTCTCCGGCCACATCACCCTCGAGTTGTCGAACGTCGCGAACCTTCCGATCACCCTCTGGCCCGGCATGAAGATCGGGCAGCTGTGCCTCATCCGCCTCAGCAGCCCGGCGGAGGAGCCGTACGGCAGCGCGTCGGTCGGATCGAAGTACCAGGGACAACGTGGCCCCACCCCGTCGAAGGCGTACCTGAACTTCCAGAAGCGCGACTGAGGGGTTCGACTCGGCTCAACCGGCGGGTGGACGGACCGGGTGGGCGCGGCTCCGGAAGTTCACCCAGCCGATGACAACTCGCCACGACGAGGATGGTTACCGGTGGTTCCGCCTGGGTAACCGTTGCCCTCATGAAGCTCACGGTGATCGGATGCGGCTACCTCGGTGCCACTCACGCGGCCTGCATGGCCGAACTCGGGCACGACGTCGTCGGCATCGACGTCGATCCGTACAAGATCGAACGCCTGCAGGCCGGCGAGGTCCCGTTCTTCGAGCCGGGGCTCGCCGACATCCTGCGCCGCAACATCGACGCCGGACGACTCCGCTTCACGACCGACCATCTCGCGGCCGCCGACCACGCCTCGGTGCACTTCCTCGGCGTCGGGACCCCGCAGGAACCCCGCGGGCACCGGGCCGACCTCTCGCACGTGTACTCGGCGATCGACGCGCTCGTGCCGACGCTGCGGGGCGCCCACCTCATCATCGGCAAGTCGACCGTACCGGTCGGCACCTGCGCCGAACTCGCACAACGGATCTCGGTACTGTCGCACGCCGGGGCGGATGTCGAACTGTCGTGGAGTCCGGAGTTCCTGCGCGAGGGATTCGCCGTCGAGGACACGCTCCGGCCGGATCGGCTCGTCCTCGGTACCGGTTCGCTCGACCCGAGCGGCCTCAACACGGCCGCCGACGACCCCGACGCCGGGTCGTCGGCCGGGGAGGTCACCCGCGAGATCTACCGCGAGATCCTCGAGACCGGCGTGCCGCTGATCGAGACCGACTGGGCCACCGCCGAACTCGTGAAGGTCTCGGCGAACGCCTTTCTGGCCACCAAGATCTCGTTCATCAACGCGATCAGCGAACTGTGCGAGATCGCCGGCGCCGACATCAACACCCTCGCCGACGCGATCGGGCACGACCCGCGGATCGGACGCCGATTCCTCAACGCCGGTCTCGGTTTCGGCGGCGGTTGCCTGCCCAAGGACATCCGCGCCCTGACCGCGCGCGCCGACGACATGGGCGCCCCGCGGGCCGTCGGCTTCCTGCGGGAGGTCGACGCCATCAACATGCGTCGCCGGGGTGCGGCGGTGGAACTGGTCTTCGAGGCCCTCGGCGGCGAGGTCCTCGGGCGCAACGTCGCCGTCCTGGGCGCCGCCTTCAAACCGGAGAGCGACGACGTCCGTGACTCACCCGCGCTGACGGTGGCCAGCAGGCTGGCGCTCGAAGGGGCGTCGGTGACCGTCTTCGACCCGAAGGCGATGGACAACTCACGACGCGTCCACCCGAGCCTCGGCTACGCCACCTCGGCGCGCGACGCGTGCGACCGGGCCGACGTCGTCGTCATCGCCACCGAGTGGGCCGAGTTCGTGCACATGGCGCCCGAAGAACTCGAGGGCGTCGTCCGCGCCAAGCGCATCGTCGACGGTCGGCGCTGCCTCGACCCGCAGATGTGGCGCGACGCGGGTTGGGACTACCGCGCCCTGGGCGGCCCCGCTCCCACCCGCCCGGCGCCGCGAAACCACCCGTCCGAGCAGGTGAACGGATATGCGCCGGGGGCCACCGTCCGCTGAGTCGTGCTAGGTTGAGCTCGCGACTGTCCAGGAGGCACCTTCTCGCCGGTGGGGGACATGAGGCGAGGTGCACGTGAGGTGCAGGAATCAACCAGATGACCGACACGGTGGCCGATCCGGCCGTGACACCGACGTCTGCGCAGGCAGAGGTCACGGTCAGTGCTGCCGTCGTCGACGCCGTGCGCGCCGAACTCGCTGAGCGGGGGATCGCGCAGAACGCCGAGGTCGTGCTGTTCGATCTCGATCCGCGGGCGGGCGTCTCGGTGGGACGCCTGGACCCGACTCGAGGGACCGTCGCGGACTCCTACTCCGATTCCGGTCTCACCCTCGCCGTCCTGGATGAGGTGATTGCCGACCATCTCGTTCGGGTCGGGCGGGTGGCGGCACCGACCTCGCGCGAATGGCACGAGGAGGTCCTCGACCTCGTCACCCGCGGCCGCGAGCGGCTCCGCGAGTCCGACGGCACCTTCCTGATGGGCCGCGACCACATCCGGCTGTTCCGCATGGCGCGCCGCGACGTCGCCGAAGCCGGAGCCCCGCTGACCGCACGCGCCGAAGACCTCGCTCGCGCGGCGGTGTCCGGAGCCTCCGCCCCCGCGGTCGTGGTCGCCGATCGCGTGAGCGCATGGCCCGGCCTCCGGGACGCGATTGCGCGAGCCGTACCCGTGCCGGTCGTCGACGTCGATCCGTCGGGAAGCATCACTCGGCCCCCGGCGCACGGCGGACACGCGGCGGAACCGGAGGTACCGCACGCGATCGCAGTGTCCGGCGATGTGATCGAACCAGACGTGGGGGTGGCGACCCCGCCCGCCGAACAGGATGCGGTCCCGACCCGGTCGGATGACGGTTTCTCGGCTCCCGCCGAGATGGCTCCGCGTGGCGACGACCATACGCACGACACGCACGACACCCCCATCTTCGAGTCCGTCACTCAGTCGCCACCGGTGGTGGCCACGGCGTTCGGGGCGCTCGCTCCGTATGTTGCTGCCCCGGATGTCCCTCGCGCGCAGCCGCTTCGGGACGACCAGCAGTTCGAGGAGCTCTCTCCAGCCGGTCACGATCTGCGCACGCCGACGAATCCGGTTGCCGAGCCGCCGCCGTCGGCCGAGTCTGCGCCACGGTGGACGTCGGCGCACACGCCCACGCCGCCCGTCCGGTCCGGCGATGGGGACGTGAACGTCGATCCGATGGCCGGGTATTCGGCGGACACAGGGTCGGCCATCGGGGCTCCACCGCACTCCGACGTGTCAGTAGCAGGGCCGCATTCGGCCGGCGCGAGCCGACGGCGGCGCGGAGGCAAGCGCGTTCTCGCCGCGGTGGCGCTGCTGTGCGCGGTGGCCGTCGTCGCGGTGGCCACGGCGTTGGCCGTCGGACACGATGAGGCGTCGCCGACCGTCGCCGCGCCGCTTCCCCAACGCACCACCGCCACTCCGGAACCCGAGTTCGCCGATCCCGCAATCTATGCCGAGGCCCGGCAACCGGCGCGCCGGTACACGACTCCTCCTCCGCCGGAGACGACGACGCCCTCCGCGGAGGAGCCTGCGCCCCGGCCTCGTCCCCGGTCGCGGACTCCGCGTCCGCCAGGCGGCGTGACGATCCCGCTTCCCGGTCTGCCGCCGATCGTCCTGCCCTGACGCACGAACCCGATGACCGTCCCCGAGCCGGGTCTCAGTCGTCGGGCCGGGGCGCCAGTGCGCGCGCCACGAAGTCGAGGACGTTCTCATAGTTCGCCGATGCATCGACGTCGGGGTGATAGGCATGGGCGAGTTCGAGACTCACGGCGCCGTGAACGGCGGACCAGGTCTGCATGGCTTGTTCGACGGGGTCGGCGGACAAGATGACCCCGGCCACCTGGCCGTACCGGATGGTGTCGACGAGGACCTCGAATGCGTTTGCGGCCACGTCGATCTCGGGCGTGCAATGCGCTGAGAACATCAGCCCGTAGAGCACCGGATTGGCGAGTGCGAACTTCCGGTACGCCACACCGGCGTTGCGCAGACGAGTCGCCGGATCGTCATCCCTCGTCGCAATCGCCCGTCCGAATTCGGCGTAACCGTCGGTGACCAGGGCGTCCAGCAGGCCGTCCCGGCCGTCGAAGTGGTTGTAGACGCCCATCGGGGCGACCTTCGCCTCACCGGCCACGGCCCGAACCGTCAGACCGGCCGTGCCATCGCGCTCGAGGATCGTGCGACCTGCCCGGAGCAGCGCGGATCGGACGTCGGCGCCTGCTGTACGCGTGCGCGGCTTCGCGGGAGACATGTTGACAACCTACTGGAACGGTGTTCTTCTTGAATAGAACACTGTTCTACAACTCTGGAACGTTGTTCTAATGGATCGCCGAAACCGCTTGCGCCACCCGACCAGGAGAAGATCGATGCCAACCGAACGCACGCATGCTCGCTGGTGGGCGCTGGGCGCCCTCAGCTTCGCCGAACTACTCGTGATGATCGACAACACGATCGTCAACGTGGCCCTCCCGACGCTCGCCCGCGACCTCGGCGCCGGGATCTCGGGCCTGCAATGGATCGTCGACGCCTACACGCTCGTCTTCGCCGGCCTGCTGTTGACCGGCGGCTACCTCGGTGACCGGTTCGGGCACCGTCGCGTGCTCCTCACCGGCATCGGAGGTTTCATGCTGGTGTCGGTGCTGGCGGCGTCATCCCAGAACCTCGGGCAGCTCGTCGCCGGCCGTGCGGGGCTCGGGGTCTTCGCGGCGCTGGTCTTCCCCGCCACGCTCGCGATCATCATGACCATCTTCGTCGATGCCCGGGAACGCGCGATGGCTGTCGGGATCTGGGCGGCGGTCTCCGGAGTGGCAGTGGCCATCGGACCGGTTCTCGGCGGCTGGCTTCTCGAACACTTCTCGTGGACATCGGTGTTCTGGGTCAACGTCCCGTTCGGTGTGGTGGCCCTCGCGATGATCCTGGCGGTCGTACCCGGCACGCGACCGGTGTCGGTGCCCCGGTTCGACGCGCTCGGGGTCGTGCTCTCGATCGCCGGCCTGGGCCTGCTGACCTTCACCCTGATCGAGGCGCCCCACGTCGGTTGGGCCACGGCGCGCACGGTAGTGGGTGTCGTTGTCGCAGTGACCATCCTGGCGGTGTTCGTGGCCACACAGCTGCGGATCGCGCACCCCATCCTCGACGTCCGGCTCTTCGCCAACCGGCGCTTCGCCACCGCCGCCGGGATGATCAGCGTGGCGTTCTTCGCGCTCTTCGGCTTCATCTTCCTGATCACGCAGTTCTTCCAGGCGGTGAAGGGATACGGTCCGCTGGCGGCCGGTGTCCGTACCCTCCCGTTCGCGATCGTGATGGCAGCGCTGTCGCCGGTTGCGATGGCACTGTCGCACCGTTTCGGGCCCCGGGTGGTCTCGGTGACCGGGGCCTTCCTGATGTCCGGCGGGTTCGCGCTCGTCGAGCTCTCCGCGCGGGACTCCGGGTACTGGGAACTCGTCATCTGGGCGATGTCGCTGATGGCGGCGGGTCTCGCCTTCATCTCCGGTCCGTGCACCCAGCTCATCATGGACGCGCTGCGTCCGGAACAGGCCGGTGCGGGCAGTGCGGTCAACGACACGACACGCGAGATCGGCGGGACGCTCGGTGTCGCGGTCCTCGGGTCGATCCTGACATCGGCGTATGTCGCCGGGGTCGGAGACCGGCTGTCGGGCAGCGGGTTGCCGGCCGAGGCGGTCGACGCGGCGAAGCAATCGGTGATGGCCGGGGTCGGGGTGGCCGACCAGGCGCCGGGCGCGATCGGTGATGCGGTCCGGATCGCGGTGCAGGACGCCTTCATGGTCGGATTGCACGACGCGGTCTGGGCCGCGGTCGCCGTCACGGCGGTCGCGGGCGTCGCGGCGGCATTCTTGTTGCGGGGGAGCGGAAGCGGTTCGCAGGCAGTGCCGCGGGCCGAGGCGGAGGAGTCGGCGCCCTTCGTGGCTCGTCGCTAACGCTCCTCGCACCTCAGGGAGCAGAAGGGGTTGTCGCCAGCGCTCCTCAGGGAGCAGGGGGCAGGTCGTTCTTTCGGACTAGGAGACTGCTGAAATAGTCGGCGTCGTTTCGGTGTGGGGTGAGCGGGTTTGCCTGGTGGGCTGGGATCCTGGTGGGTATGCAGGGTGAGCCGGATCGTCAGGGTGAGTTTCTGGATGTGAACTCGGTCGTCGGGCATTTGCTGGCCGAGGGCAGTGTGTTCGCGTTTTTGGCTGCTCATCGCGAGCAGTTGTTCCCTGCGGAGATGTTCGCGGACCTGTTTCCCAGCGGCCGGGGCCGTCCGTCGATCCCGCCGGCCACGATGGCGTCGGTGATCGTGCTGCAA
>NZ_LZMP01000031.1:0-42170 GCF_001691435.1 Gordonia sp. UCD-TK1
TGGTGATCACCGCCGGTGACAACGTCGAGCGGATGGGCACCGAGGCACGGTTCGCCAAACTCGTCGGCGCCGCCCCGTTACCGGCATCCTCAGGCAAAACCAGCCGTCACCGACTCAACCGGGGCGGGGACCGGCAAGCCAACAGTGCTCTGCACATGATCGCGGTCGGACGCATGAAATCCCACGCCCCCACCCGCGCCTACGTCGAGCGACGTTCCGCCGAACACAAAACGAAGAAAGACATCCTCCGCTGCCTCAAGCGCTACATCGCCCGCGAAGTGTTCCGCGACCTCACCACTGACCTCGGAGCACTTGACAAGCTATAGGACCCTCTCGCTTCGCTCGCACCTCAGGGAGCGGGGCTCCTTCCTGTTCTYGAGATCACGCGGTTCCGAAGATGCGATCGCCGGCGTCACCGAGTCCGGGGCGGATGAAGCCGTTGTCGTCGAGTTCGCGGTCGACCGCCGCGGTGAAGATCGGCACGTCGGGGTGTGAGCGATGCAGCACCTCGATGCCCTCCGGGCAGGCGAGCAGGCAGACGAACTTGATGGACTTCGGACCGTACTCCTTGATCCGGTCGATCGCGGCGACCGCCGAATGCCCGGTCGCCAGAAGCGGATCGACGATCACGACATCACGCTCGGACAGCTCCGACGGCATCTTGAAGTAGTACTCGACGACGACCATGGTCTTCGGGTCGCGGTAGAGGCCGATGTGTCCGACGCGCGCGCCGGGAACCACGGTCAGCATGCCGTCGGCGATACCGGCGCCGGCCCGCAGGACCGCGGCGAACACCAGCTTCTTGCCGTCGATGACCCGGGCGGTGGTGGTCTCGAGCGGTGTGTCGATGGTGATCTCGTGCATCGGGATGTCACGCAGGACGTCGTACGCCATCAGGATCGAGATCTCGTCGAGCAGACGGCGGAAGTCGTTGGTCGACGTCTCCTTGCGACGCATCAGGGTCAGTTTGTGTTGGACCAGCGGATGGTCGATGACGGCGACGCTGCCCATGGGTTCCTCTCGGTCGGTGGTCGGCTCAGAAAACAGTGCCGGTACTGCGTATCGTCAACGGCGGCAACCCATCGCGAAGTCGGCTCGCGAGCACGCGGCCGGCCGCCCACGTGCCACCCTCGAGCACGCAGGCCAGGGGCATCGAGGCTGCATCGGCGTCGAGGCGGTCGCGTACGAGGTCGGCGATCTCGTCGAGAAGGGCGACGGTGAGCGCCCGCCATTCGACGACGAGCTCGTCGCCGACCTCCCACTCCCGGTCCGCCCAGGCCTCCTCATGCAGCGCGAGCACACCCGAGTCGAGGAGAAGGCCACCGTTGCGGTATTCGGGGAGGCCGGTCAGCTCGTCGAGTCCGGTCACCTGGACACCGGCCCAGCGGAACGGTTCGAGAAGCGAATAGGTCAGCCACTGGGACAGTTTGTGGAACGGCACCCAGCCGGCGGTGAGGCCCGGGCCGACGACGGCGTCGTGATGCCAGCAGTCGCCCAGTGGGTGGGTGTCGATCGTGTTGTCCGACGGCCAGATCGGGCCCAGATACTCGAGTACCCCGCTCAGGATGTCGACCGCGGGCACCTCCGCACGACCACCGCGGGTGAGGTGATCGAACAGGCCGCCCGGCCGGGCGGCCGGTCCGAAGATCTCGGGGCGGCTCGACAACACCTCGCCCAGGCGGCGCAGGAGATCGACCCGCCCGGGCAGGCCCGTGAGCGGGTTGTCGGGACCCACCTGGAAGGCCGCGCCGAGAGTGTCCGCCGTGACGCGGCCCAGACCGGCGGCGTCGACCCGCAGGGGATCGGCCGGGTCACTCGAGAACACCCCCTCGCAGAACGCCACCCAGCTCGCGACGCCGAGCCCCTCGGACCGGGTGAGAACCAGGTCGCTCGACCGTTCCCGAAACGACCACTCGGGTCCGGCGCCGGCATCGAGGAGAACGCTGACCAGCACGACGTCGATGAGCGCGCGGGTTCGCTCCGCCGAGCCGGCCGGGGGCAAGGCGGCGTCGAGAGCGCCGAGGCGGTCGATACCGCCTGCCTCGAAATGTCGCCACCTGCTGTGAAAAGGGATGTCTCCGTCGGGATATCGCAACCGAGTCGTTTCCACGACGATGTCAGCTGCCGCGTCCCGCGCATCGTCGTGGACGATGAACCACGACGACTCGCCGGCCCGCGCCCGTTCGAGGAGTTGCCGCGACCGGCTCCGGACGGTGGCGGTGGAGCGCAGCAACCGGGCGGCCTGTGAGGCGGACAGTTCCACCTCTGGTGCACCGGTCATCACAAGCCCCGGCCCTTGACCTGTCGCAGCTGTTCGGCATCGGGCACGGGTCCGGGCGTGAAGTAACCGGCAGCCATCTTCGCGTCGATCTCGACGCGGGCGTCGGCGGGGATCAGTTCGTCGGGGATGTTGACCCGTTCGCCGACCTCGATACCCGAGCCGGTGATGGCGTCGTACTTCATGTTCGACATCGACACCAGGTGATGGATCCTGGTGATCCCGAACCAGTGCAGGACGTCGGGCATGAGCTCCTGGAACCGCATGTCCTGTACGCCCGCAACGCATTCGGTGCGGGCGAAGTACTGGTCCGCGGTGTCACCGCCGAGTTGGCGTTTACGGGCGTTGTACACCAGGAACTTGGTGACCTCGCCGAGGGCGCGTCCCTCTTTGCGGGAGTAGGCGACCAAGCCGACGCCGCCGCGCTGGGTGCCGCGGATGCACTCCTCGATTGCATGCGTCAGATATGGACGGCACGTACAGATGTCGGAGCCGAACACGTCGGAGCCGTTGCACTCGTCGTGCACCCGTGCGGTGAGTTCCACCGAGGGGTCGGCGAGGTCGCGGGCGTTGCCGAAGATGTAGACCGTCTGCCCGCCGATCGGCGGGAGGAACACCTCGAGATCCGACCGCGTGACGAGTTCGGGATACATGCCGCCGGTCTCCTCGAACAACACCCGGCGCAGCTCGGCCTCGGAGCAGCCGAACCGCTCGGCGACGCCGGGAAGATGCCACACCGGTTCCACGGCCGCCTTGGTGACCAGAGCCGCGCCACTCGGCAGCAGAACCTCACCGTCGGGGACCAGACGGCCCTTCTCGATCGCCTCGGCGATCTCGGGAAGGATGACGTGCGCCTTGGTCACCGCGATGGTCGGCCGGATGTCGTAACCGCGAGCGATCTCGTCGGGGAAACTCTCGGCGACCGTCGCACCCCAGGGATCCAGCGAGACGATCGCGCGCGGATCGCCCCACTGTGGATACGGTCCGATGTGGTCGGTGGGCGAGGTGTTGGTGAGATCGGCTCGGTGCTCTCGTGCAAGGGCGCCGGCGGCGACGGCCAGTGCGCGATAGACGCTGTAGGAGCCGCTGTGGGTGCCGATGACATTGCGATGCGCACGTGTGCCCGTCGTCCCGATGACGGGACCGCGTTCCGCCGCGGTGGCCGCCCCCCAGTGGATGGGCGGGGCGTCGACCCCGCCGCTGTGTGAGGTCAGTCGGATGTGGCCCAGGGACCTGTGTTCGCCGGACATCGTCGTCATCCTCACCTTCGTCTCGAGGCAGTCACCCGCCACGGAGGGAAAGCGCCAGCATAGTTCCGGATGTCCCTGTGCGCCGGGTGATGCGAAACGCCACGACGGCGGCACCCACGAAGGGTGCCGCCGCCGCATCTGAGTGCTTCGACGATGAACCGGTCTCGCTCAGAGTTCGAACCGGTCGAGGTTCATCACCTTGTCCCAGGCCGCGACGAAGTCGTTCACGAACTTCTCCACTGCGTCGTCGGCCGCGTAGACCTCGGCCAGGGCGCGCAGCTGTGAGTTCGACGTGAACGCCAGATCAGCGCGAGTGCCGGTCCAGGTCTGCTCGCCGGTGGCGCGATCGCGCCCGACGTACAGGTTCTCGCCTTCCGACGCCGACCAGGCCGTCGACATGTCCAGCAGATTCACGAAGAAGTCGTTCGTGAGGACGCCGGGACGGTCGGTCAGGACGCCGGCCGTCGAGCCGCCGAAGTTGTTGCCCAGCACCCGGAGTCCACCCACCAGCACCGTCATCTCGGGGGCGCTGAGAGTCAGCAGCGACGCCTTGTCGACGAGGGCGAACTCGGCCGGGAGACCACTGGTCTTGCCGACGTAGTTGCGGAACCCGTCGGCGGTGGGCTCGAGATGCGCCATCGAATCGGCGTCCGTCTCCTCCTGGGTGGCGTCGGTACGTCCCGGGGTGAACGGCACCGTGATCTCGACTCCGGCATCCCGCGCCGCCTTCTCGACTGCTGCCGTGCCGCCGAGGACCACCAGGTCGGCGAAGGAGACTTTCGCGCCGGCCTCGCCGGTGAACGCATCCTGGATGGCTTCCAGGGTGCGGATCACGGTGGCCAACTCGTCGGGTTCGTTGACCTTCCACGATGCCTGCGGCTGCAGCCGGATCCGGCCGCCGTTGGCGCCGCCGCGCTTGTCGCTGCCACGGAAGCTCGACGCCGCCGCCCACGCGGTCTTCACGAGTTGCGCCACAGTCAGTCCCGAGTCGAGGAGCGTCGCCTTCAAGGCTGCCACGTCGGCATCGGTGACGAGTGGGCCCTCGTGCGCCGGGACATTGTCCTGCCACAGGTATGTCTCGGTCGGAACAAGCGGACCCCGATACCGGACGGCGGGTCCCATGTCGCGGTGCAGGAGCTTGAACCAGGCCTTGGCGAACTCGTGCGCCAGTTCCTCGGGGTGATCGAGCCACCGCCGGGTGATCTTCTCGAAACCGGGGTCGTAGCGCATCGCGAGGTCGGTGGTGAGCATCGACGGGTGGGTCTTCTCGTCGCCGAATGCCGTGGGGACGGTACCGGTTCCGGCGCCGTCCTTCGGACGCCACTGGTTGGCTCCGGCCGGACTCTTGTAGAGCTCCCACTCGTAGCCGTAGAGAGTCTCGAGGAAAGCGTTGTCCCATCGGGTCGGGGTCGGATTCCAGATCACCTCGAGGCCGCTGGTGATCGTGTCCGCGCCCTTGCCGGAGCCGTGCGAGCTGGTCCAGCCGAGACCGGCGTCCTCGACGGCGGCGGCCTCGGGTTCGGGACCCACCAGGCCGGCGTCACCGGCGCCGTGGGTCTTGCCGAAGGTGTGGCCCCCGACGATCAGGGCCGCGGTCTCGACGTCGTTCATCGCCATCCGCGCGAACGTCTCGCGGATGTCGGCCGCGGACGCGAGGATGTCCGGATTGCCGTTCGGTCCTTCCGGATTCACATAGATGAGCCCCATTTGCACTGCCGCAAGCGGTGTCTCGAGTTCGCGGTGGCCCGAGTACCGCTGATCCGCCAGCCACTCGAGTTCGGGGCCCCAGTACACCTCGTCGGGCTCCCACTCGTCCACGCGCCCGAAGGCGAAGCCGGCGGTGGTGAACCCCATCGACTCCAGGGCGACGTTCCCGGCGAAGACCAGGAGGTCGGCCCAGGACAGTGCCGTGCCGTACTTCTTCTTGATCGGCCACAGGAGGCGGCGCGCCTTGTCCAGGTTGGCGTTGTCCGGCCAGCTGTTGAGCGGGGCGAATCGCTGCATTCCGGCTCCGGCACCGCCACGCCCGTCCTGCACCCGGTAGGTACCCGCGGCATGCCAGGACATGCGGACGAACAGACCTCCGTAGTGGCCGAAGTCAGCGGGCCACCAGTCCTGCGAATCGGTCATCAAGGCGGTCAGGTCGGCGCGCAACGCCTCGACGTCGAGATCCGCGAGCGCCGAGTCGTAGTCGAAGTCGGCGTCCATCGGATTCGCGACGTCCGGATTGTGCTGAAGCACCTTCAGATTCAGCTGGTTGGGCCACCAGTCGCGGTTGCCGCCGCCCTGGGTGGGCGGCGTGAGCCGACCGTGCGCGACCGGGCAACCGCCCGCGGCGGGCTCGGTGTTCGCCTCGGCGATCGGGGGATGTTCCTTCGCGTCGCGGATGGGCTCGTGGTCTTGCTGCGCCATGCGGGGTTTCCTTTCGGGCACGGTGAGAACTGCGATCGCCGGGTCGGTGATCGCAGGGGAGGAAAGCGTCGTGGTCGGGGGTCTATCGGTCGGGGCCGGCGCCCGGAGCGGGTCGGTTGGGTTCGGGGATGCAGTCGGGGCAATGACCCCAATAGATGACCTCGGCTTCGTCGATGACGAAACCCCGGTCGTCGGACGGGGTCAGGCACGGGGCCTCGCCGACTGCGCAGTCGACGTCCCCGATGGATCCGCATGTACGGCATATCACGTGGTGATGGTTGTCCCCGACGCGTGACTCATATCGAGACACATGGCCGGACGGCTGGATGCGTCGCACGAGACCGGCCGAAGTCAGTACGCCCAGAACGTCGTACACCGTTTGCTGCGAGACCTCCGGCAACCGTTCGCGCGCGATTCGGAGGACCTCGTCGGTGTCCGCATGAGGATGTGCTCGGACGGCTTGCATGACCGCGATGCGCGGACGGGTCACCCGCAGTCCGGCGGCGCGCAGGTGCCGGGCGCAGTCCTCGTCGGTGAGCATGGTGACCATCGTGCAGTCTTATCTGGAATGATTCAAGTTAAGAAGGCGAAGTGAGGTGGCCGTCACGGGCGCCGTCGTAGTATCTGCTCATGCGGACAGCGACGCCGACCACCGCTCGGGCAGCCCCATGACCCCGTACGACGAGATCGTCGACGAGCTGTACGGTCTGGCGCCGGCGGCGTTCGTGACACGCCGGAACGAACTCGCTCGGGAGATCAAAGCGGACGGCGACCGTGACCTGGCGGGGCGGATCGCGAAGTTGCGTCGGCCCACGCAAGCTGCATGGGCCATCAACCAATGGGTTCGCGCGCACCCCGACGACAGTGCCCTCATCGCTGGGTTGGCGTCGGATTTGACTGCGGCCCAGCGCCGCTCGGCGGTCGACAAGATGAAGACGTTGTCGCGACGCCGTCAGGATCTGATCAACGAGTCGGTGACCGCGGTCGCCGCCACGGCCGCAGATCTGCGAGTGCCGCTGGCAGACAGTGCCATTCGCGAGGTCACGCAGACACTGCGAGCCGCGGTGGCCGACCCGGAAGTGCTCGAGCAGGTGTTGCGGGGAAACCTCATCGCATCCGCCGAATACAGCGGCTTCGGGCCCGCCGGCGTGTTCGTCGTCCCGGAGCCGTCAGAGAAACCAGACGCGGACGAGTCCGAGGCCAGCGGCGCGGTCACAGACGGTGCCGACAGAGTGGGTGCCGAGAGGGATGTCGCCGACGACTCGGACCACACGGCGTCTGACGAAGCGGAGCGTCGTCGACGGGACCTCGAAGCCCGACTGGCCGAGGCCGAGACAGGGGAGCGAACGGCCCGATCCGACCTCGACGCCGCCTCCCGAACTGTGGACGGGGCTTCGTCGGAGGTCGACGAGATCGTCCGGCGGGCTCAGGAGTTGCGGGCCGAGCTGGCTCGTTGCGAAGAATCGCTGCGGTTCGCGCGGCAACGACTCTCGACTGCGGAACAGGGCCGGGCCGAGGCGCGGATCGCGCTCCGTGAAGCCGTCGCGGCCACCAATGAGATCCGCTCGGCGCTCGCCGAGCTGTGAGCCGACGAAGGCGTCGAACCCGAAGTCTCCGCCGTGGTTGCCCGTCTCCCACGGTCAGCGCGTCAAGTGAAAGCGCAGCAGCTCGGTGGTGCCGTTCAGCGCGCGGCCCCAGTAACCGCCGCGGCCGTCGGCTCGAAGCTCGTCACGCACGAATTCCACGGCGGTTCCCGAGTAGTCGACGACGATGACCGGTGCACCGTCCTGCACGGAACGCCCGGGGTACACCGCGCCGGGGAAGGCCCACCCGATCGCCGTGTTGTTGACGACTCGCGAACCCGTGAAGTTCTTGCCGAACCACACCGTGTCGGCGATCGGGGCGCTGGTGACGTCGCCGCGGTAATACCCGGACGGCATCGGCGGTGCAGCCTGGGCGGTCCCGGGTGCGGCCAGTGTCACGGCGCCCGCGAGGGCGCCCGCAGCGACCGCGACGGCACCCCGGCGGAGGTGGGAGGTGGGTGAGGTGTCCATCTACCCATTGAACGCCTCCGCCGGCTCGCCGGCTCATGGTTCGTCGGCGCCGTCCTCGCGTCGCCGAGGATCAGTGACCGACGAGGATCAGTGGCCGACGAGGCGGAGTGAGTCGTCGCGGCGGAGCACGAAGAAGTACGGCTTCGGCGACCCCTTCAGGTCCATCGCGCCCAGGACGGCATCATCGGAGAGACGGTGGAAGACGTCGTTGATCGGCAGCTGATCGTAGGACATGGTCGCGGTGTCCGTGCCGCGGTACCGGGTGGTGCGCAGCCGGGCCCGTGCTCGTCGGGTCTGACTGAGAAGGCGGGTCGCGGCGATCGGCGTCCCCAGCGACAACGACTTGACCCCGGGTGCCTTCTCGGCGATCCCCAAACCGCCGAAAGCGATCGCCGGGTTCATGGCCCACAGTGCCGAACCGTCGCGTGTCGGAAAGAGCAGGGGGTGGACGGTCTCGGCGTCGACGAATTGCTTGCCCCACCAGCCGCTGGCCGCGAGGAAGCCGTCCAACGGGTGGTCGGTGGGCAGCTCGGCGCCGCGCCAGGTGCCGATCATGAAGTCCGGTTCGATCGCGGGGGCGGAGTCGAACAGGTCGAGGGCCTCGGCGGTCGTCGTCGGCGTGGTGGTCAGGATCTCGCGCACATGCATGTCGACGATCGTACGTGTAAAGACACAAGATCTGAAGAATGTCGCAACGGATCGGGGAGCCATGCCCCGGGGTGTGCGGCCCGTCCGGAATAGCCTGCACGCACGCCGGGTTGCCGCAGGCATGAACCAACCCGCGTATGACCCTCGTGATCTTCTCGCCGAAGGCGGAGTCGGCGTCCTCGCCACGATCAAGTCCTCGGGACTACCACAGCTGTCCCCGGTGACCCCTTTCTACGACCGCGACGCCGGGACCATCTACGTCTCGATGACCGAGGGCCGGGCCAAGACCGCCAACCTCCRACGCGATCCGCGCGCCGCGTTGGAGATCACCGGGCCCGATCGCTACACGTGGGCGACCGCCGAGGGCACTGTGACGTTGATCGGCCCGGGCACCGAACCGGACGGGCCCGAGGTCGAGGCGCTCGTCGACTACTACCGCAAGGCGGCAGGCGAGCACCCGGACTGGGACGAATACCGCAGGGTCATGGTCGCCGATCGCCGCGTCCTGATGGTCATGTCCGTGGACCGGGTGTACGGCGAACGTCTGCGCTGATTTTCACGATCGAGGACCCGGGTTGTCCTCGTCGTGTCGCACAGTGGACGCATGACAACCGACTTTCAACTTACCTTCGACTGTGGTGACCCGGCTGCTCTGTCCGCATTCTGGGCCGAGGTGCTCGGTTACCGGCTCCAGGACCCGCCTACCGGATTCGACAGCTGGGAGGCGGCGCTCGACGCATTCGGTGTGCCTCCGGAGCGTCGGAACGACGCCTCGGCCGTTATCGACCCGGAGGAGCGCAGGCCACGGTTGTTCTTCCAACGCGTACCCGAGGGCAAGACGGCGAAGAACCGGGTGCACCTCGACGTCCGTGCTGCCCCTGGCCTGAGTGGCGACGACCGGATGCGCGCTCTCGAGGCCGAAGCCGACCGGCTCGTCGGACTCGGTGCGACCCGGGGCGAACGACACGACCCCGCACCTCCGCTCGGCGAGGGGCACATCGTGATGCGCGACCCCGAGGGCAACGAGTTCTGTCTGGACTAGGGGTTTCGTAGCAACAATGCGCGCTATGTGCGCTCTGTTGCCACGAATTCCGATGTCAGACAGATATTTCCGGCTCTACCCAGGGTCCCGTCCAGGTCGGGCTGCTCGAAAGTGACCTCGGCGAAGCGTCCCTGAACCGAGAGCGTCGCGATGGTGTTGCCGAACAGCGGGCCCAGGGTGTTTCGCCAGGCGACGGGCAGTTCGGGCGAGCCACCACGACGCGCCCAGCGCCGGACGACCGCGGCGAGCCGATTCGACCACCCCAGCCGGAACACCACCTTGATGTACGGCGGGATCGCGTTGTGCACCGGCGAACACACGAGCTGGTGGACGTCGGCGCTCGTCGTGTCCGGGAAAGTCGCACGCGCGGCATAGCTGTGGTGGACGTCGCCGGACAGCACGCTGACCGTCGCCGGCCCGGGGTCGCGCGCCGCAACCTGCCGGATCATCTCGCTGAGCCGGACGAAGGAATCGAAGAAGGCCGGCCAGTGCTCGAGGTCGGCACCCTGCCGGATCTTCTCGGCCAGCTGTCCACGACGGCCCGGCCGCCGGGCGCCGATCTCGTTCACGGTCTCCGCATCACCGATGACCGGCGGGAGCAACCACGGCAGTGATGAGCCGAGGACCAGGTGGTCGAGTCGCTCGATGTCGTCGTCGACCTGGCTCTCTACCCAATCGAATTCGTTGTCACTTACCATCTTTCGTGTTCCGTCGGACAGGATGCGACCGTTGCGGGAGTCGATCATGACCAGCCTGGTGTTGCCCAGGTTCCACCGGAAACTGAACCGGACACCCTTGGTTCCGTCGGTTTCCCGGTCGGCGCGATCCGCGACCTCGACCAGGTGGGGCCAGCAGTCACCGTCGATCTCGCGGACGCGGCGGTAGTCCTCGGACTCGGCGAGTTCGGCGGGGGAGAGGTTGCCGAGGTGCTGATACACCCAGTACGACGCGAGGCCGGCGCGGATCCGGTCCTGCCACCACGGCTTCTCACTCATCTGCCGACGCCAGGTGTCCGAGGTGTTCCAGTCATCACGGATGTCGTGATCGTCGAAGATCATGGCCGTCGGCACGGTCGAGAGGATCCATCGGATCTCGGGGTCTCCCCAGGTGTGCCGATACAGTCCCTCGTACTCCTCGAAGTCGACGACCTCGTCGGACGGTCCGGCGGTCGAGGCCCGGCTCGACTCCAGCGACTCCTTCACCTGCGGGGTCAGCTCGTCCGCGTACACCTGATCGCCGAGCAGGATGAGGGTGTCCGGCCACTCCTCCACCGGGAGGTGGCGCATCCGGACCGCGTAGCAGTCCAACGCGTCGAGTCCGAGCTTCTCGTCGAGCTTGGGGTCCTCGGCCCGCGGATACCGGCAGGACCCGAAGACGAACCGGTGCCGGTCCGCGGTGTCCGGTCCCCGGGTCCGGATGACGCTGGGCGGGAACTCGGTGTCCGGGAGGGGCCACTCGAGGGCGCCGTTGACGCGGACCTGATACTCCGAGACCGTGTCGGGCACCAGGCCGCTCACCTCGACCAGCGCGTAGTGATGACCGGACACCTCGAACGTCCGGGTCGCACAGCCGAGGACTTCGACCTCGCCGGGTTCGTCGGTCTGCACCCAGACCAGCGCGGAGGTTTCGCCGACGTGCCGGAGGATCGGACCCAGAACCAAAGCCATTCGATCAGAGTAGGCCGTGGCGCGGCGTCGCGCGGCCACGTCGATCGTGAGCGATGAGTTCGCCGGGTCGTGCCGGTCTGCACTCCTGGCGCCCTCACCACAGCGGTGACGTCTCGCGCCGGGACACCGGTGCACCGGAGTATCGATGGAGGAGCAACCAATGGTGATCGTTGCCGGCAGTCTGCGAGTGGACCCGGACCAGCGCGCGGCGTACATCGCCGGCTGCGACGAGGTGGTCGGTGCCGCCCGTCGGGCACCGGGGTGTCTCGATTTCGCAATCTCCGCGGACTCGATGGACCCCGGCCGGATCAACATCTTCGAGCGCTGGGACTCGCAGTCGGCGGTCGAGGCTTTCCGTGGCGACGGGGTCGGCGAGGACCAGTCACGGGCGATCCGGTCGGCGTTCGTTGCCGAGTACGACGTCGCCGACGTGCGGATACTGGCGGGCCCTCCGGCTTGATGAGCACACAACCCGCGGCGACATCGAGCGTCGTAGGCTGTGTGCGCACTTCCAGAGGGGATCATGACCGGAATGTCCGACATCCAACAGACTCTCGCCGACGTCCTCGGCGAGCTCCGCAGTCTCGACGACCCGCGGATCCGAGCGGTCAACGAGAAACACGGCGACGACCACGGGGTCAATCTCACGAAGCTCAGGGCGATCGCGAAACGACTGCGAACGCAGCCCGAACTTTCCGCAGAGCTGTGGGCGACGGGCGACACCGCGCCGCGTCTGCTCGCACTGTTGATCTGTCGCCCGCGGGCGTTCGACCCCGCGCAGCTCGACACGATGATCCGCGAGGTCGACCGGCCGAAGGTCCACGATTGGCTCGTCAACTACGTCGTCAAGAAGAGTCCGGATGCCGAGGAGTTGCGGAGGTCGTGGATGGCCGACGCCGAGCCCGGTGTCGCCGCGGCGGGATGGGCCCTGACCGCTGATCGAGTGGTCAAGAAGCCCGGTGACCTCGACACGGCCGGGTTGCTCGACACCATCGAGTCCGACATGGGGAACGCACCGCCACGCCTGCAGTGGGCGATGAACACATGCCTGGCGACCATCGGCATCGAGAATCCCGACTTCCGTTCCCGTGCAATCGACATCGGTCAGCGGTTGCGAGTGCTGGAGGATTACCCGACCTCCCCGGGCTGTACTTCGCCGTATGCGCCGGTCTGGATCGCCGAGATGGTACGGCGTCGATCGTCGTGACCTGAGCGGCAGCTCGTTGCCCCGTCGCTCAGGCGTCGGATCCCGACACTCCCGGGGATCCTCTGCTGCTCAGTMATTGTGGCGGCTGTGGGAAACCGGCATGACGACCGTGGTGAGGTCGCCGCCGTCTGCGGACCGAATCGTCATCGGGAGGTCCCGATTGCGGACGTCGATCWTCATCTCGGCCCCGATCGACACATGGACCGCGGGGTAGAGCGTCGAGACCTCGAACCACAGTGCGATCGGGGGGCCGCAGGTCTCGGCTGGCACGACGGCGAGTTGTGCCGACGAGGCGTCGCTCAGTGTGAGCGCCGCCGACGTGAAGTCCAGGTGCACCCGGTCGGTTGCACAGCGCTCCAACGATTGCAACACAGCGGTTTTCGCGACACTCGCACGCATGGTCACCGTGGGCAGGGCTTCGATCATCACCTGGTGCGCGGGAAACGGCCCGTCGAGTAGGCGGCACCATAGATCGTCCCGACCGTCGAGCCGGAATCGAACTGCGCCGGCCACGGCGTCGATGACGACGACGCCGCCCCGTGCCAGGTCGGACAGACCATCACGGAGGTCGGCCGCACACAGCGTTCTCGACTCCGCGGCGATCGACATCTTGATCGTCCTGGCCTCGCGCCGAATCCGATCGGCATCGGCTGCGACGGTCCGCACGTGCTCGTCGATCAGTCCGCCGGCGGTACCCGGCTCGGCGGCGAGGACCGTGCGGATGTCGGCGAGCGACATCCCGATCTCGCGGAGTCGCCGGAGTGCGATCGCGTGCCGCTCCTGCGACGCGCTGTACTGGCGATATCCGGTCGACGCGTCGACGGCGGCCGGGGTGAGCAACCCCGAGTCGTCGTAGAACCGCAGCGCGGACGCGGTCAAACCGGTGCGTTGCGCGAACGCGCCGATCGGGACGAGTTCGCTGACTTCGGGAACGGAGGGCATATCGCAGATCATCCGGCTTCGACCAACCTGAAGGTCAAGAGGAAGCGAGTCGGCGTCCGAATCGGGTCAGATGAGACCGAGTGCGAGCATCGCGTCGGCCACGCGAGTGAACGCCGCGATGTTGGCACCGGTCGCGTAGTTGCCCGGCGCCCCGTATTCGTCTGCCGTGTGCAGGCAGTGGTCATGGATGGCCGTCATGATCTCCGACAATCGGTCCTCGGTGTGCGCGAACGTCCACGAATCCCGAGAAGCGTTCTGCTGCATCTCGAGTGCGCTCGTGGCGACGCCGCCCGCGTTCGCGGCCTTGCCCGGGGCGAAGCCGACGCCGGCGTCTGCGAAGATGCGCACCGCCTCGGGGGTGCTGGGCATGTTCGCGCCCTCGGCGACGATGCGACATCCGTTCTTCGCCAGTTGAGTGGCGTCGACCCCGTTCAGTTCGTTCTGCGTCGCGCAGGGGATGGCGATGTCGGTGGGCACACTCCACATCGATCCGGTGTCGACGTGACGGGCGGACCCGCGGCGGGCGTCGGCGTAATCCGAGATACGGCCGCGCCGAACGTTTTTGATCTCCTTGAGCAGTTCGAGGTCGATACCGGCATCATCGACGACGTAGCCCCCGGAGTCCGAGCACGCGATCACGCGACCGCCGAGTTGTTGCACCTTCTCGATGGCGTAGATCGCCACATTGCCCGAGCCCGAGACCACCACGGTCTTGCCGTCGAGATCATCACCGGCCGCGGCGAGCATCTCGCGGACGAAGAACACCACGCCGTACCCGGTCGCCTCGGTGCGGACCTGCGACCCACCCCAGGCGAGTCCCTTGCCGGTGAGCACGCCGGACTCGTAACGGTTGGTGATGCGCTTGTACTGGCCGAAGAGATAACCGATCTCGCGACCGCCGACGCCGGTGTCACCCGCGGGTACATCGGTGTACTCGCCGATGTGGCGGTAGAGCTCGGTCATGAACGACTGGCAGAACCGCATGATCTCCGCGTCGGAGCGTCCCTTGGGATCGAAGTCGGCGCCGCCTTTGCCGCCGCCGATCGGGAGCCCGGTCAGTGCGTTCTTGAAGATCTGCTCGAACCCGAGGAACTTGACCACGCCCAGGTAGACGCTGGGGTGGAATCGAAGGCCGCCCTTGTAGGGGCCGAGTGCGGAATTGAACTCGACCCGGAACCCGCGGTTGATCTGCACCTGTCCCTGGTCGTCGACCCACGGCACTCGGAAGATGATCTGGCGCTCGGGCTCCGTCAGTCTCTTGATGATCCCGGCGTCCGCGTAGTGGGGATGTTTCGCCAAGACCGGACCCAGACTGTCGAAGACCTCCCGGACGGCCTGGTGGAACTCGGCCTCCCCAGGGTTCCGCGCAACAACCTGCGCGTACAGATCGCTGATCTTCTCGTCGAGCACGATGGCGACCACTTCCTTCTCCGTAGGTGTGGGACGGCGACGTGCCCAGGTGAGCACGCCGCCACCCGCACCCTATCGAGTGACAGGAATTCGACCGCAGACCGGTCCGTCGGACGACGACCGCGGTGTGTCCGCAGTGAGGTGGTCGGACCCGCTCACCTGCGGAGCAGTCCGGTCGGGCACCGCTATGCGCGGATCACGCGCGGGCCAGAACAGGTCGTCGCACCTGGAGCGACGGATGTCGGGTCACGATCTCATGCCTGGACGTCGGATCGGCACCAGTGGTGAGCGTCAGGATCCAAGGCACCGACTCGGCGTCGTCGGACACCCACGGATCCAGTTCGAGGTGGGCCAGGATGTCGCGTGACAGGCTCTCGAGTCTCGCGACGGTCAGTCGTCCGGACGAGTCCGCGAAACCGAAGCACACATCCCGCCCCTCCGGTACCCCGAACACGTCCACGTCGTTCTCGCGGTGCCATTGCCGTCGGAGGAGCAACGACTCCGACTCCTCGACGACAACCGAACACCTGGCGGGGTGGGAAAAGGCGTCGTGCGCGCGAGTCGACGCTTGCTCGACGAATTCTCTGACCCGACCGGGGGAGCCACACACGCGTATTCGGCACTCCATCACAACCGCATTCACGGCCACTCTTCCTTTCGCTGCTACCGGCCATCTGCGACCGGTGCCATGGACTCTAGCCCAGAAAAAAATAAAAGCCAGTCCGGCGCATTTCGCAGGCCCACAGTAAATGAAACGTACTGTGTGACAACGTATGAAGTCGGCAAGTCGGCATCAGATCGGACGGGCTGGACTTCTGCCATTTCTGGGCTATGGTCACGAAGGAGAGCGGGAGCGAACCGTTGTAGACCACGACCGATTCGAGGATAAATGGCGGAAAGGAATTCGAGCTCGAAAAAGCGGCGGCAAGAACTCAAGGAACGTCGTGAGCGAAAACGGGCACTCGAGGATGTCTCGTTGATTCGGAAGAGGAAAAGCGCGCGTTGACGCCGACGCTCGCGTCAGCCCGCGCTTTTCAGTGCCCGGGCGATCGTGGGCCAGGCTCGGTGCAGATCCTGGTTCCAGTAGCCCCACGAGTGGAGACCGGCACGGAAGTCGTAGGTGATGTCGACCCCGGCTCGGTCTGCGCGACGCTTGAAGCTCTCGGTGCATCGGGCGACGATGCCCTCGAGCACGCCTCCGACGGGTGAGGCCAGCCCGGCCAGCCCTAGGGCCGGGTCGGGCAGACCGTTGCCGACCGCTACATACACGGGCTTACCGCGTAGCGCGGACACGTGACCGGCGGGATTGTGGGCATCCCAGTTGTCGTGATCGAGCGGGCCCCACATGTTCTCCGGGTTCCCGCCTCTCGTCGTGACCGATGTGGCGGTCGCCTGCCGGAACTCCGGCGACCCTTGATCGAGGCACCCGCTGAAGGCGACCACACCCCGGTAGAGATCTGGGTTGCGGACCGCGATGGACATCGCGCCCAACGCCCCCATCGACAGCCCGCCGATCACGTTCCGTCCGTTGCCCCGGAAGCGTCCGTCGACCAGCGGAGGGAGTTCCTCGGTCAGGAAGGTCTCCCACATGTTCCGACCCAGGACGGGATCGATTCGGCGCCAGTCGGTGTAGTACGAGCCCGTACCCCCGATGGGCAGAACCACGTTGACCTTCTTGTCGGCGACGAAGCGCGCGATGTCGGTCTGAAAGGTCCACCCGCTCTGCGTGTAGCTGGTGTAGACCCCACCGTCGATCCCGTCGAGGAGGTATACGGTCGGCCGTGGGCCGGTCCGCTCGCGGGGGGCGAGCACGCTCACCCGAACGGGCCGCTTCATGGCGGCGGAATACACGGTCATCGTCGTGCGTGTCGCCGTCTCCGAGGACACCGCAAGGATCCGCGCCGAGTCGCCGAGCCTCGGCGGGGTCGCTCCCGCCGGCTGCCCCGTCGAGACGCTCGCGACGACCGCGATCAGAAATGCACAACCGAGCCCTGCGGCTCGCTGCCAGCGTGACACTCTTCGTTCCCCCTCGGACACTGCCGTCACGACCGGCGACCCACCCCCAGGTCGACGTCCGGCATTCGCCGCGTGTCGGTCGATCACGGGTCCGGACACGGACCGCGGACCCATTAGAGCAGGTCTGGGGCCGCCGTGTGACCGAAGCGCGCCGACGACCGAGGTTTTGCGTACAGGGACCCGGGTACCCGAATGATCCCGGGCTGTGGACAGTCGGGATTCACACGACAGAGGAAGGTAGGTGCTCTGATGGGCACATATGTCACCGCGAATCCGACCACCGGTACGACCGAACGGGAATTTCCCGGACTGAAGGACGACGAGGTGGCCGGCGTGGCCGAACGGTCACTCGCGGCATACCAGGAGTGGCGAGCGACCGAGGCATCCGAACGGGCCGCAATTCTCTCCCGGACCGCTGACGAGTACGAGAGGCGAGCCGATGAGCTCGCGGCCGTCATCACGACCGAGATGGGCAAACCCGCCAAGGAGGCGGCGGGAGAGGTCCAGCTGGCCGCGGACATCTATCGCTGGTACGCCGAGCACGGACCGGATCTGCTCGAGACCGAGGCCCTCGACCCGCAGGGCGCGGACGCGTCGATCGTGCAGGTCGCGCCGATCGGACCACTGGTGGGCGTGATGCCGTGGAACTACCCCTACTACCAGGTCGCACGTTTCGTCGCGCCGAACCTGTTGGCCGGCAACACCGTCATTCTCAAGCATGCGTCGATCTGCGCGGCGTCGTCGGCGCTGATGGCTGAGATCCTGCACGACGCGGGTGTCCCTGCCGACGCGTACATCAACGTGTACGCGAGCAGTGATCAGATCGCAGACCTGCTCGCGCACAACGCGATACGCGGTGTATCGCTCACCGGCAGTGAGAAAGCGGGTGCAGCCGTGGCAAAGGTTGCCGCGGAGAACCTGAAGAAGTCCGTGCTCGAGCTCGGCGGTTCGGACCCGTTCATCCTGCTCGACTCCGCCGACATGGAACGCACGACGAAGATCGCGGCGGGCGCACGGCTGTCGAACGCGGGCCAGGCGTGCAACTCGCCGAAACGGTTCATCGTTCTCGACGAGTTGTACGACGACTTCGTCGATGGTGTGGTCAAGCAGTTCGAGTCGACGGTGGTCGGTGATCCGTCCGACGATTCCACTCAGATGGGTCCGCTGTCGTCCCTGTCGGCGCGCGACACCGTGGCCGAACAGGTCGAGACCGCGGTGAAACAGGGCGCCACCCTGCGGACGGGTGGGAAGCCGCTGGAGCGCGACGGAGCCTTCTTCGAACCCACTGTGCTGACGGACATCACCCCGGACATGGACGCCTACTCCGAGGAGATCTTCGGGCCGGTCGCGATGGTCTACAAGGTGTCCTCCCCGGAGGACGCCGTGGCGCTCGCCAACGATGTCGAGTTCGGATTGAGCGGCTCGGTGTGGAGCGGTGACATCGGCAAGGCCGAGGAGGTCGCCGATCAGCTGGAAGTCGGCATGGCGTATGTCAACGAACACGGCACCACGCTGCCCGGCCTTCCGTTCGGCGGGGTGAAACGGTCCGGCTATGGTCGCGAACTCGGGCGTTGGGGCATGGGCGAGTTCGTCAACACCAAGCTGCGTCGCACCGCGTCCGAGTAGCCGGACGATCGGCGATGGCCGGACGGGCCGATGCGGAAAGCGTCGGCCCGTCCCGCTGTCCGGCTCGTGATCCGACGGCCGGCCGTCCGACGTGTCAGCCGTTGGTCTGACGCGCCCGGTCGACCGCGACGGCCACCCCGTGATGCCACGGCACTCCGTGCCCGGGAAGCAGAGACTTCGCGTCCGTCGCTGCCAGCGCGTCGAGCGACGCCCGATTGCGATCGAGGTCGGCGGTTGCGGAACCGGCGATCATGCGCGGGCCGGTCGCCGCGGTGTACGGATCGAGGGTGACGAGCGCGTCGCCGGCGATGACCGCGTCGCGCAATGGAAAGTGCAGCGACACATGGCCGTAGGTGTGACCGGGAGTCGGCACCACCTGCGCGCCACCGGGGAGCAGGGCATCATCGCCGAAAGGCGTCACATCCAGGTGATCGACGCCGCGCACCGTGAACGCACCGGCCGCCGCCATGCGTCCGAGCAGGCGTAGCGAACGCGGATGACGAAGGGGCACTCCGAATCTGGTCGCGTTCTGATGCGCGTAGCGGTAGGGATGGGACGCCAGCCACGCATCGTCGCGATGGACGTGGACCGGGATCCGCCACTCGCGCGCCAGGCGGCGCGCGGTGCCGACGTGATCGAAATGACCATGCGTGATGATCAGGTCGGTCACGGCATCGGTGTCACGGCCGAGTTCCCGGATGGCCTTGACGAGGGGTTCGTACGAACGGGGGAGTCCACAGTCGACGAGGATCAGCCGGTCCTGGTCCTCGATCAGGTACTGATTCGTGTAGGCGTACTCGAGCCAGTGGATGCCGGGGACGACGCCACGATGGAAGGTCATGACGAGACGCGTACCCGGTGGTCGCGGCAGCAAACCGGGACGACCTTCGAAGTTTGGACAAGACCGGGGGTTTCTGTAATCACCCCGGCCTCTGGCTCGACATGCGGGTTACAGCACCGCAGGAGCGTGACTGCGACAGTAACAGGAACACCCCGGTGAACGCGAATCACCGATTGCCGACCTGATGTCGATCGTCGATGAAGACCTGCCAGCACAGGTCATTGCGGGCACGCTGGTCGTCGAGCACCAACTCGCGTACCCGAACAGGGAGATGTCTTCGCTGCCAAGCGCATTCGTGTCTACCCGCGTCGACCCCGTGTGCGGACCGGACCGCCTTGATCGCGTACGCCGCGGCACCGAGGTCGTGCGATGCGACGTGCGCGGTCACCGCCGCTTGCCCGGCGGCGTAGGCGGCGAACCGCGGTGCGCCACGTAGATCGCGGGCGGCACCCATGGCGTGTCCGCCGGCGGCGCGCGACTCCATCATCGCCAGTTCGCCCCGGGTCCACGCGCGGACCGCCGCGATTGCCTCCCTGGGGCGAGCGTCATCCGGCCGTGCCGACTCGAACAAGGGCAGAACGTGCTCCGCACACCGTGCCGCCCAGAGCGCCAGCAAGTGGTGATCGGCGTCGGTGAGTGTCCCGCCACGACGGATGGTGACCAAGCGGGGGTCGAACACTGTGGGGAGGATCATCGCGACCTCTCTGCCGGCACGGACTCAGCGGCGGCGCCGGGCGATTTGCACCTCGACGTCCTCGGGTGTGAGAACCGCGGTGGGTTCGGCGACGACGCCCACGCGTACGGGCGCCTGGGCTCGGTCGGTGACGGTGAGCGGCGGGCCGTCGGGCTGCAGATGGTCGTTGCCCCACTGCATCAACGACATCACCACGGGAAACAGATCGCGGCCCATGTCGGTGAGCTGATACTCGAACCGTTCGCGCTGCCCGGCGTCGCGGTAGGGGACCTTGGTGAAGATCCCGGCCTCGGTGAGTTCGCGCAGGCGGGCCGACGCGACCGCGTCGCTGATCCCGACCCGCCGGCTGAACTGATCGAACCTGGTGGCGCCGTAGAAGGCCTCCCGCAGGATGAGGATCGCCGACCGGGTGCCCACCAGGTCGATCGCCTTCGCGATCGAGCAGCCGCTCGCCTCCCAGCTGTCGCGTTCGGCCAGCGGGCCCTTCAGGTGCATCATGCCCCCAGCCTACCCTGACTTGACAAGATCATAGCCAGAGCGTAGACCTGACTTTGGCAGACAAAAGTCAGCCATCATCCGGATCGGGTTGCGTTCCGATCCGCACACTGACGGAGGATCAGTCATGAGATCTGCGGTCATCGTCGACGCTGTTCGCACACCCATCGGCAAGGGCAAGCCCACCGGCGCCCTCCATGACGTTCATCCCGTCGACCTCCTCGCGCACAGCCTCCGAGCAGTCGTGGACCGTTCGGGTGTCGATCCCGAACTCGTCGACGACGTGATCACCGGTGTTGTCAGTCAGGTGGGGGAGCAGAGTTTCAACATCGCGCGGCGCGCGCTCCTGGCCGCCGGCTACCCCGTATCCGTGCCGGGGGTCTCCGTTGACCGCCAATGCGGAAGCGGGCAACAGGCCATCGCGTTCGCCGCGCAGGGCATCATCGCGGGCACGTACGACATCGCGGTCGCCGCGGGTGTCGAATCGATGTCCCGTATCCCGATGGGCTCGGCCGTTGCCGGTACCGCCGATCTCAACGGACGGGCGTTCGGCGAACGATACTCGCAGGGCCTCGTGGGTCAGGGCATCTCGGCGGAACTGATCGCCGCCCGCTGGGCCATCTCGCGACGTGAGATCGATGAATTCTCCTTGCGGTCACACGATCTCGCCGCCACTGCCACCAAGAACGGACTCTTCGACGACGAACTCGCGCCCATCGCGGGGCTGACGTCAGACGAGGGAATTCGTCTCGGGGGCAACCTCGACGACCTCGCCCGGCTGCGGCCGGCCTACTACGACGAGGCGATCGCGCGTCGGTTCCCCGAGATCGACTGGCGGATCACCGCGGCGAGTGCGAGTCAGATCAGCGACGGGTCGTCGGCGGTGCTGCTGATGAGCGAGGAGAAGGCCGTCGAACTCGGTTTGCGTCCGCGCGCACGGGTGCACACCATCGCGGTCGCCGGCGACGACCCACTCCTGATGCTCACCGGCATCATCCCGGCAACGCGGAAGGCACTGTCACGCAGTGGTTTGCGTGTCGAGGACATCGACCTGTTCGAGGTGAACGAGGCGTTCGCGCCGGTGGTCCTGGCGTGGTCGCGGGAGTTCGGGGTGGACGTGGATCGAGTCAACGTCAACGGCGGTGCGATCGCGCTCGGCCACCCGCTTGGTGCCAGCGGTGCCCGCCTCGCGACCACGGGACTCAACGCGCTGGAACAGCGCGGCGGTCGTTACCTCCTGCAAACGATGTGTGAGGCAGGCGGATTGGCCAACGCGACGATCTACGAGCGACTCAGCTGAGCCGTCGGCGGTCCGGGCGGGCGTGCTCGTCGTCCATTCGGCGTATCTCGGTCGCACACGTTGCGTCCGCCCGGTACCGTGATTGCGCATACCCGCTGTTCGGGGCGGGGCCGATGACTGCGGGGACCTCATGAACCCAACCGACCCGAATGCAGCAGCGCTCGTCGCGACGCGGGAGGCCACCGTTCTGGCGCATCTCGAGACCGAGAATCGGCACGACGTCGCTGCCACGCTGGCGACGTTCAAAGACGGCGCGGCACGTACCGAGTTGCCTGGTGAGATCGCCGATGGCCACGACGCGGTATCGGCCTCATATCACGAACTGTTCACCGCATTGCCGGACATGCATTTCGATGTCGATCCCGAGACGCTGTGCCATCACGACGATCGAGTCATCTGTGAGACGCGAGTTCGCGGAACACATCTGGGCCCATACCGCGGACTTGCCCCGACGGGTCGGCTCTCTACCTGCCCATCGTCGCGGTGTTCACCTTCGCGGGCTCAGATCTGGTTGCGGAGCGCGCCTACTTCGACCGTCTGGAAATGTTCATGCAGCTCGGGGTCGCGCGGGATCCGAACACCCTCGTCGGCCGGATCGCCACGCTGCTCAATCACCCGATCACGGTCATCGGTGCTGCTGTCCGACGCCGAACCAACCGGTCCGCCGCGTCGGCTTAAGCCCGCTGTGGATCACACGCCTAATCGGCGCCTGACCACATCGATGTCGAACGACGTCGGGTCGAAGGCCGAACCAGGTGTCAGGCCCGCCCACTCGCGTAATTCCAGATGGCGCGGGTGCGTCTCATCGTTGACGGCCTCGATGAAATCCGCCCATCCGGGAACTCCGCCGACATCCTCGAAAGGGGCGGTTCCGCCGCCGGCGACGATCGACACCGGCGGTTCGCCGTCATTCATCGGGGTGAATGCCTCGACGACAATGCTCACTTCCCAGCCGTCCCCGAAGTCGTACTCATAGGACACCACGTCGCCGGGCTCGTCGACCAGCTCACCCAGAGTCGAGTCGAAGACGGACTCCGTGTACCTGCCGGCCCGTGCGGTGCCCATCGCCTCGTCTGATAGATACCGGTGCTCGTGGCCGAAGCATGGAGTCGTGAACGCGTAGAGATGCGTATCGTTCCAGGCGAATGCAGCTTGCAGCACTTCGTGGAGTTCGTTCAATGGAACCAACGCGAGTATTCGAATCCGTCGCCAGACTCTGGGTCGGACGCCGGCGAGTTCGGCGCGCACAGTGATCATGGTCGTCGCCTCCCCGCTTTCCGGAATGTGACGTTCCGGAAATCCGTCCCACACAGCGGGTCGCAACCCCTCGGGGACGACGTAGTCACCGTCCTCGTTGAGGACGAGCCACCCGTCCTCGATGATGTGCTCGATGCGAGAATGGGCCCTGGGCATCTCCGGTGAGATCAGCCCGTCATCGCGCAGGGCGGCGAAGCGATCGGCGGCAAACGGCATGATCGTCAGACCGTGGTATACGACGCGCGCGACGATTCCGTCCACAAACTGTGCCATTGCACTCGAATCAGAGGTCAACGCTCTGCCGACGGCCGCAGCCAGCGTGCTGCGTCGCGTCGTCAACGACTCTGATCCACGCCAGGACGCGGCCGCCGGGCCCGGGTAGACATGGGATGGAGTGATTGCGATCAACTGGGCATCCCGGGCGAGCTCCCAGATCTCAGCAAGAACGCGATGATGTTTCATTGCCTTGAGTGCTGCTGCTGGTGGCTCGATCTCCAGCGCATGCAATAGGTCCGGAAGCAGTGCCGGCTTGAGCCATCCACTTGGCGTCACCGGCCGTTTGTGGCCGATCCAGTCCATCAACACATCGAGCCGCTGCAAAACCCGAACCGATTCCAATGCATCGCGCTCGGTGGAGCTGTCGATGTCGTCTACATCGACCTTCAGCCCGCCCATGGAGTCGAGGAGGTATTGCTGGCAAGCCCCCATTACGACATCGGCGCTGATGGCTGCAGTCCACCTGGAAGTGGTGACGAGGAAATCGATGAACAAGCGCAGTGCGAAGACCGCAATGCTTGCCGGTAAGGCGTCGTCCTCTTCCTCTTCCATGTACTCGGCGAAGTCGATTGCCGCATCGACCTCCTCGAGCGACCACTCGGTGGGCCGATGGTCTGGCAATGCGTAGCCGACGGCAAAGTCCAGCGCTCTGACGGCGTCGACGATGGCTGCCTGCTTGTCCGGATCGTCTTCGAATTCCACACTGGGCAGCCAACGTTCGAACTCGCGTATCAGCATGTCGATCTCCGAGGTGTCGCGACCGCGAATCGGGATCACATTGCTACTTCGGCGCGCGGCCCGCTTCTTCGTCTTTTCGGTCCGCTTGGCGCCGCGGGACTGCTTGTTCTTCCGGCTCATCGGCACCGATCCTATCGCGAGCATCGCCGTCATCGGCCAGGTCGAGTGCTGGTCCGGCCGGCGGTCGAACGGTCCCGGCTCCTGAGGGCCGGGACCGTCGGCTGTTCGGTATGAAGAGTCCGGACTTTCCTAGTCCTGCCTTGGTCCTGCCTCCACCAACTCGTCGTCCTCCGGGACATCTTCCTTGTTCGCCAGCGCGCTGGGCCACCACACGGGACGGCCAATGTCGTAGACGAGCGCCGGGACCAGCAGCGTCCGGACGATCAACGCGTCGAGGAGGACGCCGAAGGCGACGATGAACGCAATCTGCGCCAAGAAGATCAGCGGGATGACCGCCAGGGCGGAGAACGTCGCCGCGAGGACCACGCCGGCCGAGGTGATGACTCCGCCGGTGACCGTGAGCCCACGGAGAACACCTCGGCGCGTACCGATCTGCAGTGCTTCCTCGCGGACGCGGGTCATCAGGAAGATGTTGTAGTCGATGCCCAGCGCGACCAGGAACACGAACGCGAACAGCGGCACGACCGGGTCGGCGCCGGGGAATCCGAGTATGTGGTTGAACACGATCGACGAAATTCCCAGAGTCGCCGCGAAACTCAGGATGACGGTGGCCATCAGGAGAATCGGGGCGACGATCGCCCGGAGCAGCGCGCACAGGATGAGCAGCACGACGATGCTGACGATCGGGATGATCAGGTTCCGGTCGTGGATGGCCGTCGTCTTGGTGTCAAGGTCGACCGCGGTAGGACCGCCGACGAGCGCGTCGGCGCCGTTGACGTTCCCCACCGCGTCGCGAAGACGCTCGATGGTCTCCTCGGCGGCCAGGGAATCGGCCGGATCGGTCAGGGTCGCCTGCAGAGCGACCCGTCCGTCGACCGTCTTGGGGGCGCCGCCCGGATCGGTGACCGGGACGACCTCGGCGACGCCGTCGACATTCGCCGCCGTGTTCTGCACCTGCTGCAGCGATGCGGCGTCGGCGATGATGACCGCGGGTGAACCGTCCCCGGCGTCGAAGTGGGCGGTGAGGACTTCTTGGCCCTCCTGCGACTCCACCGCTACGAGGAAGGTGTCGGACTGCGCGACACCGTCGGCCTTGAACTGGGGGAGGAACAACGCGAAGAGCACGAGGAGCAACGTCGTTGCCACCCAGAAGCGCCGGGGGTGCCGTCCGATCCGGTTCGCCAAGGCGCCCCAGAAGCGATGGTTGCTGCTGTCCTCACGCTGCGCCGACGCCGGGTCGACGACCGGTCGCTTCGGCCAGAAGGCACTGCGTCCGAGCAGGGTCAGCGCCGCAGGGAGGAACGTCATCGACGCCAGGAACGACGCCGCGATACCGATCGCGGCAACGGGACCGAGACCGCGGTTGGAGTTCAGATCCGACAGCAGGAGGCACAACACACCGGCGATGACCGTGCCGGCGGAGGCGGCGACGGGTTCGAGGGTCGCGCGCCACGCGGCCCGCATGGCGTCGTACTTGTCGGCGGTGAGTCGCAGTTCTTCTCGATAGCGGGACACCAGGAGCAGGGCGTAGTCCGTCGCCGCACCGAACACGAGGATGAAGAGGATGCCCTGGCTCTGGCCGTTGAGGGTGAGCACGTCGTTCGACGCGAGCACGTAGACCAGCAGACTGGCGAGCCCCAGCGCGAACACGGCGGACACGATCACGACGAACGGCAGGATCGGACTGCGGTACACCACGATGAGGATCAGGATGACGACCGCGCCGGCAACCAGTAGCAACAAGCCGTCGATCCCGCCGAACGCCTCGGTGAGGTCGCCCGCGATGCCTGCGGGTCCGGTCACATACACCGACAGTCCCTCGGGCGGGCCGTTCGCGAGTTCCGCACGCAGAGCCTCGATGCTTTCCGAGATCTCCCCGGAGGAGTCGACGGGCACGATCATCTGGATCGCCTGACCATCCTGCGAGCGGATCGGCGGAGACGTTCGCTCGGAGATCCCGTCCGTGCCGGCGACCTTGCCCACCGCCTCGGACACGAACGCGAGGTCGGCGTCGGTGATGCCGCTCGTACGTTCGGCCACCACGACGGCCGGGATCTCGGAGGAGTCCACGAAGTCCGCTTCCAGGCGGGAGACCTCGGTGGCTTCGGCGGATGCGGGCAGGAACGACGTGTTGTCGTTCGCCTGTACGTCACCGAGTTTTCCGGCGAACGGTCCGCCGACAGAACCCAGCGCCAGCCATCCGATGACCAAGAGGGCTGGCAGAATCCATCGCAAGCGACTGACTCGTCGAGCAGAGGTGGGTGGGTTCACGGGCTTCCGTTCGTCGGTTGCGGGTGGAGTGCGTGAGCACCATGATGTTCAGCAGGCTGAACAATTGCAAGTCTGCGGGGTGTGACGTAGAGAATCGGCAGGACAAGGTGGACGACGGAAACGACGGGATGGACGGGTGGCCGACCGGTCGGCTGCTGTCGGTGGCGGCACGGCTCGTCGAGCACGCCTGGGAGGCGGTACTGCGGGAGTACGACATCTCGAGCGCTGGACTCGTCGTCCTCCATGTGGTGAGCACGGGACCGGCCACCCAGCGCGAGGTCGCCAAGAAGGCCAGGGTGACCGATCAAACTGCGAGCCGCACCATCGAGCGACTGGAACGGATGGGTTACGTGCGGCGTCAGGTCGATCCCGACGATGAGCGGAGAAAGCACGTGAGCGCGACTCCGGCCGGTGCCGAGGTCTACCGCGCATTGCTGGAACGGGAGCGAACCGACCCGGCGCTGATCGCGTCCATCGGCGCGTCAGAACCGGAACTCCGTCGATTGTTGCTCGAACTGATTCGCGTGCAACAGGATCGGAGCTCGGGGCCGTCATAGCGTCGCGTCGGTTGCTCAACCCGCGTCGCGGGCTGCTTCGAGTCCGGCGACGAGTGCGTCGACCTTCGCCCGGTTCTCCGCCGACGTCATCAGCCCGACGAACGGCGGGCGCGAGAAGGTGAGGGTCACCTGGAGGAGCTGTTCGCGTTCACCGCCGAACAGCTTCTTCCGTCGGTTGGTCTCGGTGACCTCCGCGGAGACGAACGATGCTGCCGGCAACCGGGTCTTGGACGTGCCGCCGCGGAGTTTCTCGAACCACTCGCCATCGAGTACGACCGTTTCGTTCGACAGACCATGGATCTCGAGCACGTGCTACCCCTCGCCCTGCGGATTGTGTCGTGATCACGATATCCGCCGAGAACGGCGATGCCGGGGTTTGCGGCAGATCACAACACCGTTGCCCTTCGACGCCGGCGCGCACTACTGTGCCGATCGTGCATACACCGACCTGCTGGGCCCGCGCTCGTTCGGCGACCCGTGGCTGAGGTGAGACTTCGGCAGGCCGACGACGCCGACACGGACCGCCTCGTGGCCGTGTGGCGTTCGGCGGTCGAGGCTACGCATCACTTCCTGACTCCTGCCGACATCTACGGCTACGCGGATCGGCTCGCACGTGACTACTTTCCGGCGGTCGAGTTGGTCGTCGCGGAGGCCGACGGAGTGGTCGTCGGCTTCAGCGGAACCGCAGAGAATCGGCTCGAGATGCTGTTCGTCGATCCGGCCGCCCACGGGCGGGGCATCGGCACGGTGCTGCTCGATCACGCGGTCGCGCACGGCGGCGTCGACGAACTCGACGTCAACGAACAGAACCCGGGCGCCGTGGAGTTCTATCGGCGCAGGGGGTTCGAGCAGGTGGGCCGCTCGCCGGTGGATTCCGACGGCCGGCCGTTTCCGTTGCTGCACTTTCGGCGCGCCGGGGTCCCGTGAGACCTAGTTTCACGCCGCGGCGAATCGCGGGTGCAGAACTTGTTCACCGTCACCACGGCCATTCGAGGCCTCTAGAAGTCTCGCGGACGAGTGTCGGCTCACGTTCGGATGTGTCGAACTGCGACTGCTGCCCTACGCAGCTGATAACGCGCCGAAGACAAACGGGGACGGGAGAGTTCGAGTCCGGCATCGTCGGCGATGAATCGGTCCTCGCCAAGCCGGGCGACGCACCTCCCAGTCTGTTTCATCGCCCAGGTCTCATCGGCGCCGAGGATGGGGCCGAGACGGTGAGCAAGGCGGGCTCTGAGACGTCGATGGATCACTTCGACGGAAGCGGTCAGGGTGTAGTGCCTGACATCGACGCCATGCTCTTTGAGTCCACCGACGATCTCGTCGAAGTACTCAGCGTCGACGAGCGTCATGGGAACGATCACCGGGGAGTCGCTGGATTGTTCGGCATCCAAGAGGGTTTGGGTGACGCCCGTGCGCCACTGCGGTAGGTCCTGAAAATCGTCGCGCCGGGCGGGCGGCAGCATCTTGTGCATCGCGAATCCGAGGAGTTCGGGATCGGCCACGTGCGACGCAGTCAGCCGGCGGTGAAGCTCGTGTGCGGTCTGTGTCTTACCGACGCCGAAGGCGCCGTTGATCCAGATCAACATGACGTGAGGTTACCGACAGGTGGGCAGCGCTTCCGGTGAAGCGGTCAGGGGCGATGTCGGTCCGCCGGTCAGGATTCGTGCCTCCGGTCTTTCTTGGTCTGACGTCGCGCACCGGCGGCGATGGTCGAGGCCTCGTACTTCTTTCGACCGGGTGATTCGCGGGTGTCGTCGGTCCGGATTCGTCCCGACGACGCCACTTTGCCCTTGCCCTTGTCCTTGCCTCTGCCCTTGCCGGTGTCCTTTTGAGATGTCGGGCTGTCGGTACGCGCCCGGACCAGTCGCTCGGCCTTCAATTCGAGAGCGGCGTCTCGAGAAACCCTGGCCAGTCGACGGCTCACGCGGCTCAAGGCGTCCTCGAAGACCTCGGCTTTAGCGGCGTTCCGGGCATTTGCTGCTTTCGCGCTCCCACGGCCGCCTTTGGTCTTGACTTTCTCAGCACCCGCACGGCGGTAGAGGGTGACGTGCTTGTTCCGTGCGCGCCGGATTCGCGAGTGCAGATCGATCAGTCCGTCCTCGTCGAGGCCGGCCATCTGTGATTTCTTGGTCTCGCGGACGAGTACATATTCGCTTTCGGACAGGGAATTCAGGGTCTTTTTCATGCCGGTCCTCGCTCGTCATGCCGTCACGTTGCAGTCCTGATGTTAGGTGCCGGCGCGCGCTCGAACTTCGGTTCTGTCCGATTCGGGTCAGATGAACCGGCTCAGGTGTCAGAGGGGGCCGGCGGCGAACCCATCGGCCGGTCGTAGGCTTTCTCGACCTCCGGACGAAGTCGTGCGTCCTCTTCGGCCTTGCGGGCGGCAGTCGTCCACATCTGGGTGACCATGGGCAGGTAATAGGTTGCCGGGGCGCCGAGAATGTAGGTGGCGTTGCCTTCGACGAACGTCTTGTTGGCCGGATCGTCGAGCCCGATCATGCTGTAGTCGTTGTGTACCGGGCGGCCTTCACCACGTCCGCCGACCGAATCCGACGCACTGTGGTTTCGTCGGGCGGCGTCGTTCATGAGGTCGCGGTTGGGTGCATCGGCCCAGAAATCGTATTGTCGCGCAACTATCTTGACGGTGTATCGGGTGTCATCGGGAAAGTTGTTGCCGCCGTAGTCCGCGCGGCATCCTCCCTGGTTGGCGCAACCGTTGTATTTCGATTCGAGATCACCGGTCAGGACGAACGTCACTGTGGCAGGGTCGATGTCGCTGGTGGGACCGTAGGTGCGCAGCCAATCATCCTGAACTTGCGCGCCTTGACTGTGTCCGACGACGATCTTCCGCCCGGGGATCTCGTGCAGCATCTCGTTCAACTTGTCGCGTCCGCGGTGGGTGTTCGTCGCGCCGGGAAAGTTGTTGTACGGCACGTTCACCACTCGATTGGGTGGTGCGAACAGCTCACCGCGCAGCCAGTTCATCGGAAGCGAGCGGAAGGCCGGGTCCAGTGTCAGCACTGTCGCCCCACCCGGGCCCGGCGCTGCACCTGCGACATTCGGTGTCCATTGCCCGATTCCGATTGCCACAATGAGCACCAGGACTATTCGCGAATATTGCTTCATTCTAAGCCGCCTCAGAGGTCTGACGAATGTCTATCACATCGCAAATCTCGCCGGGGGGATGCGAGAAAAGGGACGGCGGTCCGACGATAGGCGTTTAACGCTGTTGTTTGCCGATTTGTATCGCGAATAGACCCGGAATCACACCGAATCGGGTGCGTAGAACTTCGCGGTGGCCGCAGCCGCGGCCGCGACCTGCGCGGGTTCACCTCCGGCCGCGAGGTGTGCCTCTCCCCAGGCCGCCGCGCTACGGCGGATGAACTCGCGTCCCTCGGGAGACTTCTCGATTGCTTCGTGGTCAGCGGTTTCGCCATCGACGAGCAGCCGGGTCAGACCGAGGAGCAATAGATCCCAACCGACCCCGCCGGCACCTGGTCCGTACGTCGCGAACAAGGGTTCTCCGACGAATGCTGCATGGATGAGCTCCAACTCGGTGCCGCCTGCCTGGCCGGGGGAGAGGCGCACCCGCACTTCACTGGTGCTAGGCCACTCGTCGGCGTCGGGACGTAGAGCCAGGTCACCGTGAGGAGGTGCGGGGGGAGTGGACCAGCCATTCGTCGACGTCTCGCAATGGACCGGGTGGTCGACCCACTAGTCGCCGCCACCCGAGCTTCCGCCAGAGGAATCGGAGCCGCCGTCGCCTGACCATCCGCCATCGAAACCGAACCAACTCGAGGACGAGTCGGAGCTTCCCGTATGACGACTGTGCGGCGGCCGGGACGGAGCCCCCGCTGGCCTCTCGGCCCCTCGGCCTTGCACGTGCCTGTTCGCCCCGAAGTCCCGTATTGCGATCGGGAGCACCAGGGCGAGCACGAAGAGCAAGGCGGCTACGACGACGATCAGCCAATCCGGCGCCCCGAGTAACGCGGTGACGATGGTGGTTCCGATCGCGACGAACATCAAGACCGTTCCGAGCGTGATGCGCGGCAATGCTCCTCCTTGATAGCGACGTCGAGGTCGTGTCCGACTGCCGTCTCCGCGACAGGTTACGCAGGTGTTCGTCGGTGTCTCCGTCGAAACTTCACAGGGCCGACGGCTCATCGGCACGTTCGAGTTGACGCGTCCGGGATCATTGGCGACATGGAAACCAAATACGAGGCTTGGCCCGCACTACCGGTGGAGTCGTGGGTCGACACAAGGGACACCGTCCAGTTGTGGACCCAGATCGTCGGCAAGACGCGTCTCGCTCTCGGACCCGAGGTCAACCACTGGTGGGGCGTACCGCTGTATGTGGACGCGCGTGGCCTGACCACGTCCCTGATGGCCGTCGGAGACCGCGGCCTCGAGATCCGCTTCGACTTTCTGGACCACCAGCTGCTCTTCCTCGTCACCGATGGCAGCACCCGTCAGATGAAGCTGGAACCGCGGACGGTCGCCGATTTCTACGCGGAGTACACCGCTCACCTCGCCGACCTCGGCTTCGACATCGCCATCGTCGGTACCCCCGTCGAACTGCCTGATGCGACCCCGTTCGCCGAGGACACCGCCCACTCGTCGTACGACGCCGACGCCGTGTCTCGGTTCTGGCGGTCTCTCGTCAGTGCGCACCGCGTGCTGTCGGAGTTCCGCGGCCGCTTCCGCGGCAAGTCGTCACCGGTCCACTTCTTTTGGGGCGCTTTCGATCTGGCCGTCACACGGTTCTCGGGACGCAGTGCACCCCAGCATCCGGGTGGGGTGCCGAATTGCCCCGACTGGGTGATGCACGAGGCCTACAGCGACGAGGTGTCGAGCGCGGGCTACTGGCCGGGTGGCGCCGAGGAGGGGGCCTTCTACGCCTACGCCTACCCACATCCCGAGGGCTACGACACGCACCCGGCGGTCGAGGCTCCGGCGCGGTGGGATGCCGCACTGGGCGAGTACATCCTGCCGTATCAGCTTGTACGCCAATCGCCGGACCCGGACGCCGTGGTCCTGAAGTTCCTCGAGCAGACTCATCGAGCGGCGGCGGAGACGGCGGGCTGGGACTAGACGCGAGCCGGCGGCGGACGTTTCCGACGTCCAGACGTCGAGGTCTGTTCATCGTTCGTCCTGGCCGGTTGCAATCTCGCTCAGCGGCGCCGCTCGCCACCTAACCCCCGAGCCTATCCGGCGAGCAGAGCGTCCAGCGCTTCGAACGCCGCGCGCCAGCCGGCGGCCGCGTACTCGTACTGCTCGTCGGTGAGGTTGCCACCGGTTTGGCTGAAACGGATCTCGGTGCCGTTGTCGACTGCCATGAAGTCAGCGGTGAGGAGTTCACGTTCATCACCCGGCTCGTCGGTCATCGTCAGTACGAGTCTGTTCGGTCGGCTGACCTCGACGTACTCACCGCGCCAATGGACTTCGGGGAAATCGCCCCCAACGATCATTGTTGCTGCCCAGGTGCCCCCGGGTCGGGCGTCGAGCGATACCGATTCGACGGGGACCTGGTTCGCGCTGCCGCCGAAGAACTCGGCGAACAGAGCCGGCGTCGTCCACGCGTCGAACACGGCGGCGGGAGAAGCGTTCAGTGTGTAGGTGAGGGTTGCCCCGGTTGCGTCCGTCATGGTGTGACTGCCTTCTGGTCGTCGACGTCGGCCGACATCGATGTTTCGCCGCGGACGGCTCGGTCCGCAGGAGGGCAGACCCTCGTTGCTCGCAGAACTCATCGGGCTCACGGCGGGGAGGGTGCGGTTGGGCAGAAGCAGTCGGGCGAGTCCTGATCGGTGCCGATCTACCAATCAGGTCTGCTAGTTTCTCGGCGACGTGCCATTCCAGGCGAAGAGAACCGGTGGGTATCGATTGTGAACGAAGAACCGCGAGCCGGCGGCAAGGCGCCCGCGATGAGGCCGTCCGAGGCGCCGATCGAGGAAGTGCTCGACCGAGCAGTCGGTCCACGTCGGGACGAGGCCGATGAACTGGTCGCCTTGCTCGGTGAGATCTCCGGACACCGGCCCGTCCTCTGGGCCGGCCGCATGATCGGCTTCGGCGAGTACGAGTACCGCTACGCCAGCGGGCATGGCGGTCGGGMGCCGGAACTCGCTTTCGCGCCCGGCCCGAAGAATCACACCATCTACCTGGTCAGCGACTTCGCCACGCAGTGGCCAGATCTCATCGACCGGCTGGGAAAGTGTCGCGTCGCCAAGTCGTGCCTCCACGTCACTCGGCTCCGAGATGTCGATCTCGCAGTGCTGACAACGCTTCTCGAACGATCGTTGGCGCAGACACGCTCGTCCCACGGAGGTTGAGATCACCGCGGGTCCGGTATCCCGCTCAATCGAGATATCCGGTCTCCGGGTTGACGTTCGAGAGGAACTCCCTGATCGACTCGCGGTGGTCGCGAATCGTCGGCAGGGGGAGTGGCAGCGGGGCGGGCGGGAGCCCGTCGTCGCTCTGCCACGCAACTCGCGGCCCGCTGGAGCCGAAGCCGTACCCAGGGTTCGGGCCCGACGTCCACTTGCTTGAATACCCACCGTCGGCACGGACTGTCACTTGAAACAGTTCTCCGTCGACGACCAGATCGACCGGGCAGTCAGCCGGCGCCGGGCGCCAGTCATCGTTCTGTTGCGCAATCATTCGTGGGACGTTAAAGACTCACAGCAGTACTCGCATGGCATTTTCCCGCAAACGGGGGGGCGTGACTCTGAGTGGTGATCAGTGGCCGGGAAAGTAATCCGGCCCGGGGTCATCCGCGGCCGCGGTGGTCGACGCGAGACCGCAGGCGATGCCAGCGCGGCATCAGTTTCCTTAGCGTTCGGTGGGTGGTCACGAGGTCGCGGCGCCGTGCAACCGGGCGGCTTGTCGTCACGAGTTCAGATTGTCGCGCCGCGACTGTCACGGGGTCACCCCGAAGCGGCTCGGAACCGCTTGGTGAAATGCGTTGAGTCGCTGAACCCATGAGCGCGGGCGATCATGGCGTCACGGGCACGGTCGAGGCGGCGTCGGATGACGTGATCCATCAGCCGCCTTTCGGAACTGGGCCAGTCGGCGTACAGCTCCCGGGTCGACACGTTGTGGGCCGCGGCGATCGTCTCGGCCGACAGGCCGGCGTCGGTCAGCTGCTGTGTTGCTTCCCAGGACCCGCGGACACGTTCGCATGCACCTCAGCGATCCGGACTTGTCGCCGGTGTCGATCGCGCGGGCGCACGGCATCACCGTCCGAAAACTGTTCCAGCTCCTCGCCGATGCCGGCACGAGTCTCGAGCAGTGGATCATCACGAGTCGACTCGAGGGCGCGCATGATGACCTCGCGCCGAGACCGCTCATCAACCGGTCGCGGCAATCGCCCGGCGCTGGTGCATCACGAATCCGTCGCACTTCAGTAGACGATCCCGCGCGATGTACGTGATCAGTCCGCGGGCGTGGCGGGTTCTCGCGGCGTCGCGCACACGAGAGCGGATAGGAAACGGCTGACTGAACGAATTGCGACCGGTCTCGGAGAGCTGGCCTCGGAAAACGCGATGTGATGTCACCAGCCGCGTCGCCGGTCAGTCGATTGCACCTCCCGTGCCACCCTACGTTCGTGTCCATTAGCACCGTGCCTGCGGGGAGGTGATTCGATTTCATTCATGAGTCGCGGGTGTCGTCAGGGCGGCGTATCTGAGCAAGACTGCGCCAGAGGAGAAGGGTCGGCATTCCATCAGTTCCAGTCGGGTTGAAGGCTGGTGTGCGTCGAGGACGGGTTTGCCTTTGCAGAGCAAGATCGGGTTGACGATGAGGTGGAACTCATCGACCGCGTTCATCGCATTGAGTGTCGCGATCAAGCTGAGGCTGCCGTAGACGACCACATCGCCGTTGGCGCGATCCTTGATGCGCTGGATCTCGCTGGCGGTCACTTCTGTGACGTGCTGGGTCACCGGCCATGCGGCGATGTCACCGGAACGGGAGGCGACGAACTTGTCGAGCTGGTCGAGGCGACGGGCGTAACGCCGATTGCCGTCGTCGGCGTCGATCGTTCCGGCGGCGACAGCCGGCCAGTAGGAGGCGAAGTCGGCGTGCGTGATCCGGCCGAGCAGGAGCGCGCCGGCGTGCTCGACGAGGGCGAGTTCGTAGTTCATGAGGTCGGAATCGGCGAGTAGCCAGTCCATGGAGTCATCGAGGCCAGCGACATAACCGTCGAGAGTGGTCCACATGCTGATGATCAGTCTGCTCACGATCCTTGCTTCTTTCTCTGGGCCCGAAAAGTCATCGGAGCTGCGCGTCCCGCAGCCAGGGCTCTGCACGTCCTGGCGACGATGGGGGGCTCGTGGCCCCGATAGGCGGTATTTGTGAACTCCTCGCCCGGATAGCTCCGGTCGGGACGGTTGCGCTTTCCGTTCCGCGTATGCGACAGCGCCTCGGGACTACCCGGACAGCACAGCATTCAGCGCTTCGAACGCCGCGTGCCAGCCGGCCGTCGCGTACTCGTACTGCTCATCGGTGAGGTTTCCGCCGGTTTTTTGAAGCGGAGCTCGGTGCCGGCGTCGACTGCGATGAGGTCCACGGTGAGAAGTTCACGTGCGTCGCCCGGCTCGTCGGTCATCGTCAGCACGAGTTTGCTCGGTCGCTGCACTTCGATGTACTCCCCGCGCCAATGGAACTCGGGCATTTCCGCGTCGGCGATCATGGTTGCGGTCCAGGTGCCTCCGGGTCGGGCGTCCAGCGTGACCGAGTCGACGGGGACCTCATTCGTGGCACCGCCGAAGAAGGCGGCGAAGAGTTGCGGCGTCGTCCACGCGTCGAAGACGGCGTCGGGGGAGGCGTCGACGGTGTGGGTGAGGGTTGCTCCGGTTGTGTCGATCATGGTGATCCTGCCTTGTCGTCGTCGATGTCTGCAGGCATCGGTGGCTCGGTGCGGACGGTCTCGTCCCACCCGGGCAGACTCCCGGCGCGGCGGGAACCCATCGGCGCTCGGACGACGGAAGCGCTGGATGGGTCCAGTCGGCGATCCGCATCAGGATGGAGCGTTTGCCGCCTAGACGCCTTTGTTCTCAGCGCGGTGTGGTCGACCGCATTGGCGGATCGGAAAGATGGTCCGGCCGGACGATCATCCGAGGCCACGGCGGTTGCCGCAGGACCGCCGCCGATCCCAGGGCAGCTGCGACGAGACCGGTGATCACCCCGATGAGAGCCACTACCGTGTCGGGCGCAGGTCGGCGCCGAGGGTGGCCGCTGACCAGCGGATTCGGCCCGGGTGTCACATTCTCGTCGCCGCCGGTGTCTCGAGGGCGAGCACTATCGAACACCACCACGGAAGGCGGGACCATGAACACCACCGACATCAACCAGATCGGCGACGACAAGGCTGACGGGGAGCGGACGCACGTTGTCGTACTGGGTGCGGGCTACGCCGGCGCGATGGCGGCCAACCGGCTCCGGCGTGATCGTGCGGTCGACGTCACGGTCGTGAACCCACAGCCGTTCTTCGTACAGCGCATACGGCTCCACCAGTTCGTTTCGGGGACCGGTGATCCGCAGATCGCATTCGACGATGTGCTGGCCGACGACATCCGCGTTCTCGCCGACACCGCCACGCGCATCGACGCCGACGCACGGCGAGTCCATCTGGCGTCGGGCGCGCACCTCGATTACGACTACCTCATCTACGCGATCGGCACCCGCCACCGCACCCCCGAGATCCCAGGGGCCGCGGACCATGCGCTGTTCATCGCCGATTGGGAGAGTGCACAACGCATGCGCGAACGCGTCGAGGATCTGGCGGCGCACGAGACGGTCACCGTCATCGGCGGGGGACTCACCGGGATCGAGGTTGCGGCAGAACTCGCCGAGAGCGGACACAGCGTCCGGTTGGTGGGCGGCGGTGAGTTCGCGGCTTCGGTGAGCGCCCGGGCTCGACGCGCCACGGAGACGCAGCTGAATCGACTGGGTGTCGATGTCATGGACCAGGGACGTGTGGTCGAGCTCGGGGAGCGGACCGTCACCGTCGACATCGACGGTCAACGAATCGTGCTACCCAGCGCGGCAACGGTTCTCGCGACCGGCTTCGAGGCGCCGGAACTCGCGGCCGCCAGCGGCCTGGAGACCGACGAGATCGGCCGCCTGCGCGCCGACGCCGCCCTGGCCAGCATCGACGACGACCGGATCATCGGCGCCGGTGACGCGGTGGCTGTTGATGGCATGACGCTGCGGATGAGCTGTCAGGCCGCTGAACCACTGGGCGCCCAGGCCGCCGACGCGGTCCTCGCGAAGATCGCCGGTGAGCAGCCGAGCCCTGTCGACCAGGGCTTCGTCGCGCAGTGTGCCAGCATCGGCCGACATGCGGCCACCCTGCAGTTCACGCGCCGCGACGATTCGCCGACGCCGGCGGTGGTGACCGGTCGTCTCGCAGCCTGGACGAAGGAGTTGGTGTGCCGAGAAACCGTGGCCAACATCCGGCGTGAGGCCGCGCGGCCCGGTAAGTTCAGCTGGTTCGGTGCAGCGAAGAGCGCGACCGCCGAGCGTGAACCGGTCGGACGATGACGAACGGCCCGTCGACGAACGGAGTAGCTATGACAGGCGGTCAACTCGACCGTCGCGCAGCACGATTCGCAGAACTGCGGCCGTTGCTGTTCACCGTCGCCTATGAGATCGTCGGTTCCGCCGCCGACGCGGATGATGTCCTGCAGGAGAGCTACCTGAGGTGGGCGGAGGTCGACGACGTCGAAGTCGCCGACCCGAAGGCCTACCTCGCTAAGATCGTCACACGCCAGGCACTCAACACCCTGCGGTCGCGCTCGCGGCGTCGTGAGGAGTACGTCGGCCCGTGGCTCCCCGAGCCGATCCTGCTCGACGACCGCGACCTCGCCGACGACGTCGTACTCGCCGAGTCGGTGTCCACGGCGATGTTGGTGGTGCTGGAATCGCTGAGTCCGGACGAGCGTGCAGTGTTCGTGTTGCGCGAGGTGTTCGGGTTCTCCTACGCCGAGATCGGATCGATGGTCTCGAAGTCGTCGGCCGCGGTGCGCCAGATCGCGCACCGCGCCCGGTCGCATGTCGAGTCGCGGCGGCCCCGGTTCGAGCCGGTCGACGCCCAACGCGCCGGAGCGGTTGTCGAGGAGTTTCTCGCCGCCGCGCAGTCAGGTGAGGTCGAATCGCTCATGGCGCTGCTGTCGCCCGACGTCGTGTTCACCGCCGACAGTGACGGCAAGGCCACGGCGGTGAAACGGCCCATTCAGGGTTCGCTGCCGGTGGCGCGCCTGCTCACCGGATTCGCGCGACTCGGGACGACGATCGACGACTATCGCGCGGAGGTGGCGGTGCTCAATCACGAGCCCGGCATGCTCGTGTACTTCGACGGAAAACTGCAGGGCGTGTTCACGTTCCACATTGTCGACGGCGTGATCGACCAGATCTACGCGATGCGCAATCCCGACAAGCTCGCCGGGGTCGAGGAACCGCGAACGATCGCACGGTGACGTTCACCCGGCACGTTTCTATGCGGGAACAAGGCGATGAGGGCCGCGCCGGGCCTTGTTCTGCGACGATGGTCCGATGTTGCACAACTTGTCGACTCCCGCATCGCTCAGGTCGGTGCTGCGAGTTCGCACTGGTTTTCGGCATGGCATGCCGACGACAGAGTTGCGGATGAATCTGGCTCCTGACGCAGTGTGGGCGACGATCACCGATGTGAACGCCTGGCCGTCATGGGGACCCACGGTTTTCGGGGCGCAGGTAGACGGTGACGTCGAGTTGGCCTCTGGGACACGCGGAACGATCACGACTGTCGCGGGGGTACCCGTGCCGTTCGAGATCACCGAGTTCGTCGACGGACGATTGTGGGCGTGGAAGGTGGCGGGTGTGAACGCGACGCGGCACGAGGTGATCCCGGTGGCGGGTGGCTGCATTCTCAGCTTCGGTGCGCCGGTCTGGGCGGTACCGTATCTGCCGGTACTGGCCATCGCGTTGCCGCGGATCGAACGGATCGCGTCTGGTCTCGGAAGCTGACCTCGAAAGGCGCTGCTGCGTCAGAGATGTGATGACACCGGCCCCGCCGCGTCAGTCGATTGCCGCTGCCGGCGGCCTCAGGGCATCGCGCTGAACGAAGATACCGACAACGACGCCGACGATGGTCAAGAGCACGACCAGGGCTACCCCCGGAATCACGTACCCTATCCCGTCGGGGCAGACCCACACCTGCTGCCCATCGATCGTGGTCGAGGAACAGCCCAGGTGCAGCACGGACTCGGACAGATAGATCAGCGGCCACGCCAGAGCGACCGCTGTCGGTACCGCGACCGCAACACTGACCAGGAGGATTCCGATCAGTGTCGACAGTGAGCGCAGAAGCCGCGAGTCCGTCATCGCCTCACTGTACGAGCGACCGTCGCCCAATATCAGTGCCCCGGACCGACGCCATCATGAGAGCAGTCCACTGGGTGTCACGGCCACCCACCGGCCATCGCTGGGTGGTAGGTCTTTCCACCCGCGGGAGTGGGCACGGTCGCAGATGATGCGTTCGCATCGCGGGCGGTCGGCGGGGGAGGCGTGCCATCGTTCGACGGCGGCGGCGATCGTGGGAAGCACGGTCACGTGTGGACCCATCGTTGGGTGGCGGGACTCCGCAGCGTATATGTCGCTCCAGAAATGACTCCCGACGACTGGGTGGACAAAACCGTCACCGATTCGGGCCGACATCATCTTGCTGTAGGCGCGCGTGCCCGCAGCATGAACTCCGTCGTCGTGGTCGCCGCCGAGGGCGAACATCAACTCTTCACCGAGCTGCTGCTGATGAACGGTTGTCATCGAATGCCCGTCGATGACCGGTTCGCCGGGTGCTCGGCGGCGAAATCTGGACATGATGTCGGCGACCGTGGCGGCGATCTCCGGGGGGATCAGCGGCGGGACAGAGTTCGCCGGCTCGTCACTGGTGAAAGCGAGGTACCGGAGGCTCTCTCCGACGAACGTGTCCCACGTTCCCTCCACGATTGAGTACTGGGTGACGGAATAGATGAATTGGTCGAATACGTCACGGGCAAACGGGACGCTCCGGCGTAGCAGGTCGACCTGGGCGAGAGGTACAGCACGGTGCAAGCGGGATTCGAGGAGACGGTCCTCGTGGTACAGACTCACTTCGATCCCCATGCACTCGGCAAACCGACGGTCGACGCCGTCGGGCATGAGGTCACCTGTGACCAGTAGAACACGGAAACCACCGGATGTGATCGGTCAGCCTTCACGTCTTCAGAGCTTGACGGCAGTTTCCGGCCAACCGGCCACGTATCACTCTGCACGACAGACGTTCTCGTGGTGAGAGCTGTTGGTGTAGAGGTGGTAGTCGCAGCTCGGGGTGTACATCCGAGGCCCACCCGGTGGGGGAGACACGACACGCTGAATGGCCGGCCCAGATCGCGAGGTAGCAGTCGTCGGAACTGCGCGTCACCACAGCCAGGGCTCTGTACGTCCGGGTGACGACGGCGTGGTCGCCGCCGACGTAGAGAGGGTGAACGCCGTCGCACGGCTCAATTCGCGCAGCGTGTGTTACCGTACTGAAACACTCGTTTCAGTGAGATTACTCGGAGGTCGCGATGACCCAGGGAACAGCAGCGGCGTGGTCGACCCCGCCGTCCGGTGGTGTCGTGCTCCGTCCGTTCGGCAAGCCAGGCGACCTCGGGTGGGTCGTACAGACCAACGGCGAGGTGTACGCGCGCGAGTTCGGTTGGGACATAACGATCGAGACGCTGGTCGCCGACATCGTTGCCGCCTTTGCCCGCAACCACGACGAAGACACCGAGGCCGGCTGGGTCGCCGAACTCGACGGCGCGCGGGTCGGCTCGGTGTTCTGCACTCGTGGACAGGATGAGCGCACCGCCAAGCTGCGAGTGCTCGTGGTCGATCCGAAGGCGCGAGGGCACTCGCTGGGTCGACGTCTGGTCGGGACCAGCGTCGATTTCGCGAGGCGAGCGGGCTATGAGCGGATGGAACTCTGGACGGTCGACTCCCTGACTTCAGCTCGTCGCGTCTACATTGACGCCGGATTCGCGCTGGACACCGAGTGGTCGAGCCGCCTGTTCGGAAAAGATCTGGTCGAACAGACCTGGTCACAAACTCTGTGAGCGCGCCACGGCCTGAGCTGGCGACAGGCTCTGCCCGTCGAGTCCAGCTCCTCGACGCCGCATACGCCTACATCGTCGACAACGGGGCAGCCTCCCTGTCGCTACGACCGTTGGCGACCGCGATCGGGTCGAGTCCGCGTGTGCTGCTGTACTTGTTCGGCAGCAAGGATGGACTCATCCAGGCACTGCTGCAGCACGCTCGCGCCGACCAGATGGAATCGATGGCGGGGCGCGTAGTCCTCGCAAAACAGCCTGCTGCACGGGATATCTTCGCCGTTGCACGAGCGGTGTGGGAATGGCTGTCCACGCCTTCGCAACGACCGGTACTGGCATTGTGGGTCGAGGCTTACGGTCGAGCGCTCACCGACCCCGACGGCCCGTGGAGCCTGTTCGCGCAGGGGACTGTCGACGACTGGCTGACGATGCTCGCCGAGGCGCAACCGACAGGCGTCCGGCAAACGTCGAAGGCCGAAAGTGAACGGACGGCTGTTCTCGCCGTCCTCCGTGGCGGTCTCCTCGACCTGCTGGCAACCGGCGACGTCCGACGAACCACAACCGCTGTCCACATGGCTCTGGACTCTCTGGCTGGACGAGTCGTGCCCGAGGGCCCGCAGTAGTGGGTGATCGGCGCGGGTTAATACAGCAGATGAGTATGCAATCATCTACTGGTAACCGTGAATATCGAACAGATCAAGTCCCGTTAGGACGAACACGCCTCGTCTGTATGCAGCGTCCGAGGACTGGACTGTGCCGTAGTCAGTCACTCACCCAGAGATGAGAACTCGGGTGCAGCTTTGCGCTGGTTCATCTGCTCCCGTATGAATCGACGCGTTCGCCTTGGCCCCAGCGAAGGGGACTTGGACCTAAGGTCGTCGATCATCGCTGCGATCTCGGGTGTCAGTGGTTCGGAGCGAGCAATTCCGAAATAGATTGGAACGCGGTCAGCATCGCTACTAGAGTG
>NZ_LZMP01000032.1:0-41777 GCF_001691435.1 Gordonia sp. UCD-TK1
TCGGTGGCGATCCCGTCGTGTACGAGTACGACACCGAGGTCCTGGAGGTCCACCATAACGGCGAGTGTGGATGCCGGTCGGCCTGCGAGTTGGAGGTCACGATCCCGTCTGCTGACGCCGAGTTCATCGCTGCATCCCCGACTCTCGTGGCAGGACTCCTCGACGAACTCGATTGCCTGGAAACCGACCTGGAGGCGGCGGCATATCGGCATGTACAGCTACAGGCGCGGATCGGCAAACGCGACCGCACCCTCGCCCGCATCCAGGCTGTCGCCGCCGACGTCGACCAGGACGGCGGACACACAGGACCCACACTCGCCCGCCACATCCTCAACATCATCGGCGGTGAAGCATGAACGAGCCCTACTACTCCGACAACCTGGTGACGCTCTACTACGGAGACTGCGTCAGCGTCATGGAATCGATCGGCGACCAGAGCGTCGACACCGTGCTCACCGACCCGCCGTACTCGTCAGGCGGTCGACGTGAGAACTCTCGATCGCTGCGGAAGTCAATGACGCGTGGCACCTCCGACGACGATTGGATTCGCGGAGACGCTATGAGCACCAACGGATTCATGCACCTGATACGGCTCTGCGGTATCGAGTGGCGGCGCATCCTCAAGCCTGGTGGACACGCTCTCGCATTCATCGATTGGCGAATGGCCGCAACCCTGGCCGCGGCACTGGAAACTGCCGACCTGCGGCAACACCCGATCCTGGTGTGGGACAAGCAGAGGCTCGGTATGGGCGCTGTGTTCCGTAATCAGCACGAGTTCATCGTGCACATGAGCGCGGGCAATCCGACCCCACCTCTGCGACGCGACGTGCCAAACGTGATCGGCGTACCTCCTGTGCGCGGCGGTGACCATCCGACCGAAAAGCCGGAACCCCTATTGAGAACGCTCCTCTCGGTAGTCGCAGCATCAGGGTCGGTAGTCCTCGACCCCTTCGCTGGCAGCGGCGCAACACTCGCCGCGGCACAGTCTCTCGGCATGAAGTCGATCGGCATCGAGGCGGACGAGAGGTACTGCGAAGTCATCGCGGACCGAATGAGTAGACAGACCATGTCGCTGTTCGGTGGTGTGTCGTGATTGCCGCCGCCATCCTCTGCACCCTCCTCACCCTCGCCGGCGTCTGCGTCTGGCGATGGCAGGCACGCATGAACGCCCGACCCTCCGAACACAATTCGATCACCGGCACAGGAGCCGACGTATGACCACGAAACCATGCAGCCGCCCAGGATGCGAGAAACTAGCCACCAGACGCGGACTCTGCCACGCCGACTACATGGCACACATGACCCGACAGATGGCCTACGGGCGTTGGGAATCCGGATACGTCGATGCCCAACCCGCCCGAGAACACGTCGCCAAGTTGCGTGCGGCCGGAATGGGTACCCGCACCATCGCCCAAAACGCCGGCATCTCACGCACGATCCTGCAATGCCTCATCCACGGCAAACCCCGGCCCGGAGCAGAACATCGCGACCCCCCGTCAAAAACCATCGCCAGATACAACGCCGAGAAGATCCTCGCCGTACCCATCCCCGACGACATCCGCGACAACTCAGGAAACATCGACGCCCTCGGCACCCGCCGCCGCCTGCAAGCACTCATCGCCTACGGATACTCCCAACGCGACATCAGCCGCCGCCTCGGTTACGCCGCGGACAATCTCTCGAGCATCGTCAACGGCGACCTTGCCGCCGTGAAACCGTCCACTCGGGAACGCGTGGCCCGGCTGTTCTCCGAGCTTCAGGTGACACCCGGTGACTGCGCCCGGTCACGCAACCGCGGCCGCGCCAACCGGTGGCCGCTACCTCTCGACTGGGACGAAGACACCATCGACGACCCCACAGCCAAAGCGACCCGATCAATCATGCGCCCCTATGACCCCCGCCAGGACGAAGAGAAGATCGCAGACCGCCGAACCCGCGTCGCCAAACTCCTCGACGCTGGGCTGTCCGCCTCTGAGATCGCAGTCCAACTGCGCTGCACCGTCCGCACCATCGAACGGGACAAGACGGCAATACGCGAAGCCGATTCCCTGAGCGCCGCCTCATGACCGACCTGATGCAGATCGTCGAGTTCGGCAACCAAACCGGCGATGACCCCATCCGCTGGGACGGCCACACCAGCCAATATCTCGTGCCCGCCACCAACCGGACCCGCATCCTCGACCGCGAACACGCCAACGGCCACATCCCCGGCGCCGACGGATGGCTCACCTTCGGCCGCGACCTCGGACTGCTCTACGGCACCCACATCTGGCACTGGACCCGCATCCGGTGGGAGACGGTGCCGCACCTCGAAACACAGGAACTCCCATGACTCGGTCCCGCGGCATCATCGCCGACCGCATCGCCCAACGACGGGAGTGTGTGAATCCTGTTGCGGCACAAACAGAAAACAGCAGAACAAAGGGTAGAATGAGAGCGACCCCGACGGGTGCTGACACACCCAGCCGGGGCCTAACCACCACCCAACTGAGTACACAGAAGGGAGGGGCTGATGACTGATTCTAGCCCCCACAACGACGAGCAACTCCGCGACATCATCACCGCCGCTGTGATGGGCAACGAGTTCCTCGCGGACACGATCGTGAGCGCCATCCACGAGCACTACGTCTTGACGCCGAAGCTGCCCACCAACCTCGCGATTGCTGTGAACTGGTATGCCACCAAGCGGCACTTCATCGACCCGAACTCGACGCCGAACGAATACTCGGGGGCAACCTCCTACCGCGCCATGTGCGGCAGCTTCTCCGTGTGGGACCCGACTGATGATCGACTGAACAACAACATCACTCGACGCCGAAACGGCAAAGGCATCGACAGCTTGCCGCTGTGCAAGCTGTGCGCCAAGCGTGCCGAGGTTGGTGCGTGATGTCTGTTCCTTCCCTGGCCACTGTCATCGCCAAGCACCGGTACCGCGAACAAGACCACTGCACCATCGCCGGTATTGCCTACTGCTGGTGCGGTTGGTCCACCAAGATCGTCAGCACCCACAAGACCGCCATCACACTCCACGGCGAACACGTCGCTGCCGTCATCCGCGACAGCCGGGTGGTCCGGTCAGACAACCTGGACGACTCCTGGCCCACAGGCACCGTCATCCAAGAGATTCACGACTGCGGGGAGCTGTGTGAGAACTGCTTCTATCCGCCGTTGTGGGAGATGGCTTTCCAGTGCGGATGGTCTCGCGTTGGGAAGATGTATGACCCCGGCGACGATCAGCCGGCGTGGCCGTGTCGCGTCCTGTACCTGCCCGCTGATGAGGCGGAGGTACAGCAGTGAGCCCGATTAAAAAGTGGTGGCACCTCCACCCAGAACTGCGGTTCCTCTGGTGGGGATTCACCCACCCATCCGTCCCAGTCCCGCCCTGGCAGAACGATCCCCATTCACAACAGCTACGGGTCGACGTGTTCACCCCAGTGATCGCGGAGATCCGCCGTGATGAGCAGATCGCCCGCGGCGTTACCGCAGACGGATCGGAGGTACAGCAGTGAGGACTGAAGCCGAGATCGTCGCATCCGCCCGAAATACACAACCCTTCTCCAACGGCACCGAGTTTTACGAATGGTCAGGCAACTGGTGTGACGACTGCCATTCGCCAGCAGAGAAAGCGTGGCGTGACTTCGAAGCCGGCAAACGCAAGAAGCCGCTGAAGGAATACCCGGGCGGCTGCCCACTCCTGGCATGCGCAGTCGCGCACAGCAAAACGCCGATCGAGTGGATGGAACAAGACCCGTTCAGCTTGGCCGACCGCTACCACTGCATTGAGCACCGCGGTCCTGACGACGGTGGGCATGAGCCACGCCCGAAGCCCGAGCCGCCGAACATGGACGGCTTGTTCGAGCGACCCGAACGTCGGGTCCGGCTGCTGTCTCAGCCCGAAGAGGTAAGAGCGGAGGTGCAGTAGCGCGTGGCCGAATGGTTCGCGGCGTCCTCCCGCTACTACAAGGATCTCGACGACATGGGGGTCAGCGAGACCGCCCAGACATGCTTTATGCGCATCCTCGCGTACATCGCGGAACAGGAGAATCTGGACGGGTTCATCGCCGAAACCGCTCTCAAAAAGCTCGGTTTACGGTCAGTTTCGCGACGAGTTGATGAACTCATTCGGTATGCCATTCTGACGCCAAGTGAGGACCCGTTGGGCTATCACGTCAGGGCCTTCGACAAGTGGCAAGGACCCCTAATTGCCCACGTCAGAAAGAAATCGCGCGATCGAGACCGAATCGCAGAGAAGCGTCGTGTCGCGGATTTGTCGCGCGACAGTCGTACGACTGTCGCGACACACAGAACAGAACAGAACAGAACTACTACTTACGTACCTGAGTCAGCTCACGTAAGTGACACCCGCGAACACGAAGAGCGGCCCACAGGGCCAGCGATCCGACCCGACGCAGCCCGCCTCGTCCGCGACATCATCCCCACCGAACACCCCAACGCCGTCCGCACCGCGCTACGCCTCAAAGCATCCGAGATGCTCCGCGCTGGCACCGACGAAACCGACGTCGCCGACGCCCTCCAGCTGTGGCTCACCAAACCCAACGTCGGACCCGGAATCCTCCCATCACTCGTCAGCGACGTCATCAAAGCCCGAAGACCCACAGCGGTCGTCGCCAAACCATCCAAGCTCCGCGGCATCGCCCAACTCGCCGCCCAAGCCCGAGCCGAAGAACAAACCCACACCCGCCGGGAGATCGCCCAATGACCATCACCAAAGCCGACGCCCTCGAAATCATGGCCTGCGTCGCCGCCTGCCACCCCCGCACCGCACCCCGCTGGCACGACGACCCCGAAGCCGCCGAGTTCACCGCCAACACCTGGGCGCGCATGTTCAACCGCCACAACCTCGAACTGCGCGACCTCCTCACCGCAGTCGAACGCCGCGCCGCCGACACCACCGACACCGCACCCGAACCCGGCGAAATCATCCAGGCCGCCCGCACGGTGCGCCGCGACCGCTCCGACGCCGAGATGGGCACCGAGGAAGGCCGCGCCCGCCGAGACGCCGCCATCGACGCCAAGGTGCAGCGGATGGTCGGGCCGCTCGCGAACCGCCTCGGATCGCTCGACCGGCCGGCGTTGCGCGCCGTCCACCCCGCGTCAAGACCCACATCCGGCGACCCGGATCGCAGAGCCCAGGCCCGCGCCGAACTCGACGCACTCCGCGACGCTGGCGCCGAAGACGGGGGAGTCGCATGACCGTCCACACGATCACCGTCCCGATCCGCCGCCCCGCCATGCTCGCCAACGACCAGAGGCGCGCGCACTGGACGAAAGTGCGGGACGCGAAAGCCGAGACGCAGTCATTGGTGTGGGCATGCGCGAAACAAGCCCTCATTCCAACGCTGACGACCCCAATCCGCATCGTGGTCACCTGGTACGCCCCCGACCAACGACCACGCGACCCAGACGGCCTCGGACCCTTCAACAAAGCCGCCATCGACGCCATCGTCGCCGCCGGAATCATCCCCTCCGACTCCTGGGACCACGTCCTCACCGTCGCCTCAGCCATCCGCCCCGACCCCCAAAACCCGCGCATCGAAATCCAACTCGAGGAGGCCTCGTGACCGATCAGAACATGCCCGCCCCGCTCGCAGGAGAGACCGTGGACGCTCTACCGCGCCTCGTTGAGGTCGAAGTACCCGCCAACGCATTCCGATGCTCCTGCGGCGAATGGTGGACCGCAATCTCGGCCGCACACTGCTCCGGCTGCCACCTCACGTTCACCTCGGTCTCCGGTTTCACCCTTCACCGCAAAGGCGGCAAGTGCTCGGTACCCGCTGATCTCGGGATGGTCCTCGCTGACCGCAAGTACCCGGCGTGGGCAATGCCAGGCACCTGGAGTGGACCTGAGGGGGACGTATGACCGGCCAGCTCGTGTTTCCGAACTCCCCACCCACCTACTGCTGGGTCTGTCGAGCGATGCGACAGATCAACCCGTCCGGTTGTGGACCCGAATGCTCGGAGGAACAGTGACCCGACCTAGACGCCATCGAAGCCCGCGTAACCGCAGCCACACCCGGACCGTGGGAGGCAGTCCTCTGCGCGTGCGAAATTCTCCACGGGAACGGCGTGTGGTCGGTCGGGATTGTCGATTCAGTCTTCGAGGACGAGGTGAATCTTCGTGCCCCAGACGCCAAGTTCATCGCCGCAGCGCGAGCTGACGTGCCCGCTCTGGTGGCTCGTGTGCGGGAACTGGAAGACGCGATCGAGCGAGCCATGGAGGAGTGCCGCAAGACCGGCGAGCACAACGCACACGCGAAGCACCTGAACATTCGGAGCGCCCGGTTGCTCGCTGTTGAGGTGCTCCACATCCTGGGTGGTGCGTCGTGAACATGGACTGGTTTCGTCCCCGACCGGCCATCGAAGAACGGGCCCCGCCGCAAGACACCAAACGCGCCGAAGCCCGCCAGTGGTGGGCCGACCAACCCGCCCGCATCGCAGCACGACTCGAGGAGCACCAGTGACCGACACCGCACCGTTCCACGACGCCTACAACCAATTCGACAACGCCATCCACACCCTCATCGGACTCAGATGGACCACCGTCCACCACTGCACCGGCACCAACCACAAACCCGACTGCTCCTGCAACGGCACCACCAACGCCTGCCAACCATCCCTCTACACCCAGATCCGCGACGACATCGAAGGACTCAACGGCGGTGCAGGGCGAGGCAAATCGGAATCACGCCCCCCACTCTGGGTCGACGGCATCGACTGGCTGAAGAAGGTCGACACCCTGACTGACACGCTGGCACCCGGCGGGACAGGCGGTGTCGTAGCCAGACTCGACGACCTCACCCGCCACTCGTTCGGCCCGGACGACACCAGCTGGCTGCAGAAGTCGACGAAACAGGTGAAGGCGATCGTCGTCGAAGGCAACACCCTTCTGCAGGGCGAAGAGATCCGCCGCTTCGACGTCGTCGCCCCATGCCCCCAGTGCGGCGAGCGGACGGTGTACCGCAAGGATTCCGGCGGCGACTGGGTACGCCAGACCGCGCTGCAACTCACCATCCACGGCTGCATGTGCGTCGCCTGCGGAACGTGGTGGGACCGCGACCACCTCAACTTCCTCGCCGAAGTCATCGGCTGCGAACGAAAGGAACTCGCATGATCGTCTGGGAGTGGCTCCTCACGGCCACCGTGACCGTGCTTCTTCTCGCGGTCTCAGCTGGGATCGCATGGGGACTAACGCGATAGTCAGCGTGTTGTGCTTGACCCGCAACAAACAGTGATACAGTGGTCCTTGGTCGACCAGTGTGCCCGCAGAAAGTTGCAAAAGCCCAGGTCGGCATTCTTTTTGCCTAAATCAGGCACCAGACCAAAACAGACCCCCGCGCCTGCTGGAACAGGCCGGGGGCTTGGTCAAACCTCTGTGGAAGGTCCAACATGCCCGACTATACGTCCATCCCCACCAACGCCCAAGACATCATCAGGTCCCGCTCCCACGAGACCGACACAGGATGCTGGGAATGGAACCGGGACACCAAGAAGCGTTACCCGCACGTGATGGTGCGCGGCGAAAACTATGCAGCACATAGGCTCTCCTACGTCGCGTTCAACGGGCCCATCGGAGAGCTGCACGTCTGCCACACCTGCGACAACACGCACTGCGTGAACCCCGCCCACCTCTTCCTGGGTACGCACAAGCAGAACATGGAAGACATGGCAGCCAAGGATCGTGGCCCGAGAGAGCTACGAAACAGCTGCGGGAAACTCACCGACGACGAGGTTCGGCGGATACGTCAGCTTCACGACCGAGGCTTCCCGAACTCCTGGATCTATCAGGAGTTCCCACATATATCCAAGGGGCATATCCGGAAGATCGTGAACCGCTCAGTCACCCAAGAGGGTTACGTGGTCCGCGACAAGGCCGGGTAGACCGAAGCTTCCCGCTACCGGGATGGCGCGGAACGTGACCGCGCCGGCCTCATAACTCTCGCCAGTGACAACGGCCGAAACCAACACGTACAACCACCCATCCATCGGGGCATCCGCAGAATCGAGACAGCCATGGCTGTTGTGGAAATCGTTGCGACACGGATCATCATGTGCGTCGTCATCCCCGCCGCGTGGGTTCAGGGCTGGCAGATGCGGCGCGCCAACCACCGCACAGCCGCGCAGAAAGCGCGCGACGAATGCCGGTGCGGATGCTGCGGCATCATGGACGAGCTCAGCGGCATCGACCTCGACTGAACAGGAGGGTGTCTGTGCCTGAGTTCATCGCCCGCACCGACCCCAACTCCACATCCGGCCGCACCGGGCCCGGACGCTGGGCCATCGTCATGACCCCCGTCCCCGGCGTCCTCTGGACCAACGACATCGACGCAGTCGGGTTCGTCGCGATCGGCCAGGTCGCCGACACCATCTTCGACTCGACCAACATCGACGAGCTCATCCAGATGGGTGTCGACGCCGGCCGCACCGCCACACAGGTCTTCGACACCAACGCCAGCACGTACGGCAAGTCGGTCAGCGAAGGCGAACTCACCAACTGGGGGCGCCCCACCACACGGTTGAAGTTGGACCCGCCACCCCATATCACCAAGCGCGAGATCCTCGATCAGACAGCAGGAGGTCTGGCGTGATCATCCTCATCGCGCTCGCCATCCTGGCAGAGTCGTACATCCCGCTCGCCTCGAGCAAACGCCGTCGAGCAGCCGCGATCCCCGAGGCTGTGCAGGCTGAGTACGCTTCGGGCGGCAAGCACCGTGCCGAGCATCGCCGGTCGTACGGTTCGAATGCCGGTGACTCCTACTGCCTCGGCTGTCGCTGGGAAGGCCCGTACGACGAGTTCGACGCCCACATCCCGGACGGCGAGCAGTGAGACTCACACCCGCACAACGGCGCGAGGCCCTCGCCAAGATGGGCAACGGCTACCAGAAGCAGATGTTCCTACTCGGACTGCGATGCAAAGCCCTCGAGCACGAACAGATCAGCGGCGAACAGAAGCGGCGCCTCGAATCCGAACTGCTCCCCGCCATCCGCCGCGTCCACGAGAACCAGCAGAAGCGCAACAAGCGCGGCCTACTCGCCATCCAAATCCAGCAGGCCACCACGATCTTCGCTGACATCTTCGGCGAGGACTGGCACCCACGACCCGACAACCCAGTCCAGCGCGAGTGCATCGCCGACCTACAGACCCCGCTCTGAACAGGAGCAAGCCCATGACCACACTGATCCGCACCTGCAGCACAGTCGAGCTGACAGGCGACCGCCAGTCCGGCAAGACCGAGACACTGATCCGGACAGCCATCGCCGACGCGACAGCAGGACGCCGCGTCCTGTTCGGCACCTACCGATGGGCAGTCGCGCGCAACACCTTCGACCGAATCAGCAGCCAGATCGACAACGACTGGATCACCCGGATACGTCGCAGCAACGGCAACCTGCGGATTGACCTCGTCAACGGTGGACTGATCGACGTCCGCGCAGTCACGACCAACGGACAGCGCGGCCTCGACTGCGACACCCTGATCCTCGACGACGCACACGAGTACGAACAGCACGTCGAGTCGGCGATGTGGTGCGCCGCGGCCAGCCCCAACCCCCGCGTGTACATCGCACGCGTGAGCTGATGCCAACAGCCAAGCAACGCAACACAACACAACGAGGACTCGGGTGGAAACACCAGAAACAACGAGCACGACTCCTCGCCCAACACGTCGACGGAACACCCTGCTGGTGGTGCGGCAAACCCATGCACAAAACCCAAGCACTCGCCGCCGACCACACCCACGCCCGAGCACACGGCGGCACCACCGCCGACCGACTCCTCCACGACCTCTGCAACAAAGAACGCGGAGACGGCAGCCGCGACCACGAACGACCCGCACTCCTCAAACTCCGCGGCGGACACCCCGCCAACAGCCTCAACTGGGGGTGACCAATGACCACACCCCCCGAAAAATCCACACCCCCCGGGGGACCTGACTACCAGGGGGAGTCAGCATTTTTTTGCACGGCTCGGATTTCGAGGCGGCGGGGTCGGCGCTGTGGGCCGATCTGGCCGACGAGGCGGACCCGTATTCGCTGATGGTGATGGTGATCGAGGCGTGTCGGCTGGCTGATCGGCTGGCGAAGTTCGATCTGCTGTTGCGCGGGGACATCGATACGTGGGCGCGGCTGACGCATCGCACGCTGACCGACGACTACGAGCTGAAGATCGACTCGGCGGCGGCGGAGGCCCGGCAGACGGCGGGCGCGCTGCGGCAGATCCTCGCCGAGATACGCCGCCAGAAGAGCGAGCAGGACAACCCCGGTGACGGTAACCCTCTCGACGATCTCTGAGTTCGACGTCGATGCGGCGTTCGCAGAGATCGTCGCGAAGGAGTGGCCGAATCTCGAGGGCCGGCAGACCCCGCGGTCGCTCTGCTTCACCGAGGGTGACACCGAGCTCGGTGAGAAGGCGTGCAAACTGGCGTTTCGCGCCGGGCGGATTCGGGCTATGCCGTGGCAGTCGTGGTCGCTGGACCAGATCATGGCGAAGTCGCCTGACGGGACGTGGACGCACCCCGAGTGCTGCCTGATCGTTCCGCGGCAGAACGGCAAGTCGCTGATCCTGGTGATCCGCGTGCTGTACGGGCTGTTCAAGCTCGGCGAGAACATCGTGTTCTCGGCGCATCAGTGGGAGACCGCGAAGGCGCTGTGGAAGCGGGCGTGGGCGATCGTGAAAACGACGCCGTGGCTGAACAAGCTGGTCGAGTCGCACACATGCAGCCAGGGGCGCGGCACGATCGAGCTGGCGTCCGGGGCGAAGGTCGTGTTTACGACCCGGTCGGCGAACGCCGGCCGCGGCCTCGACAAGGTCGATCTGGTCATATACGACGAGGCGTACGACCTGACCGAGGCCGACATGGCGGCGCTGTCGCCGACGAAGATGGCCGCCGACGACCCGCAGACGATCTACACGTCGTCGGCAGTCAACCAGGAGCAGCATCCGAACGGCCAGGTCCTCGCGGCGGTCCGGGAACGCCTGCTGCTCAGCGAAGAGGGCCTGTTCGGCGCCGAATGGATGGCGCCCGAGGAGTTGGATCGGTCGGAGCCCTCGACGTGGCGGTGGGCGAACCCGTCGTTCGGGGTGATCCAGACCGTGAAGAAGCTGGCCGCCGAGTTCAAGGCGATGGCCACCGCGGCAGGACGCAAGAGCTTCGATGTCGAGTATCTGGGGCGCGGTGACTGGCCGACCGAGGTCACGTCGATCGACCCGGTCATCGACCCCGACCTGTGGGGTGACATGGGACAAGCCAATCCACCGGTTCGCGGTTCGATCGCGCTCGGCGTGGACATGACCGCCGACCAGCGGTGGGTGACGATCGCCGCGGCGACGTGGACCGAGAAGGACGACAAGGATCTGGTTCGCCTCGAGATCGGCTACCACGAGGCGCCGTCGCGGGCGGTAGTCCGAAAGATCCTCGAGCTGATCAACCGGTGGGACCCGTGCGTGCTGGTGATCAACGGAACGAGCCCGGCGAAGTCGCTGGTGCCCGAACTGGCGAACGCCGGGATCGAGCCGGAGTTGACGTCGTCGTCGCAGATAACCGAAGCGTGCTCGGGGTTCTACACCGCGGCGGTGAATCACGAACTGTCGCACGCCGACGACCCTCGCCTGACCACCGCGCTGATGGGTGCGGAGAAGAAGGAGTTCTCGGGCGGCGCATGGGGCTGGGACTACCGCTCGGACGTGGTGCTGTCCCCGCTGCAGGCCGCGACGCTCGCGTTCTGGGGGCTGCAGGCGTTCGGAACGTCCACTGTCCCAGACCAATCGGCCACCCAGGTCGAGACCAGCACGTCCGAGTACGTCGATGACGGCCTGATGGCCGCCGGGTTCTGAAGGGAGGGACTTCGTGGCGAAACCGCCTACCCAGGAGATCGGGTACGCAGCCGAGATCGGTATCGATGGCACGTTCTGGCAGCCGGCCGAGGAGACTCCCGAGCTGCGGTGGCCGCTATCGGTGCGGGTATTCGAGCAGATGCGGCGCCAGGACGCCCAGATCACGTCGGTGCTGCGCGCGGTGATGCTGCCGGTGCGACGCACGAAGTGGCGTCTCGACCCGGCCGACGCGCGCCCCGAGGTCGTGGAGCACATCGCCAACGATCTCGGCCTGCCGGTCAAGGGCGGCGAGGAGCAGGTGTCGCGGGCGCGGCGCCGGCGCGGCCGGTTCTCGTGGGAAGAGCACCTGCAGCTTGCGCTCCTGTCAATCCAGTACGGGCACATGTTCTTCGAGCAGGTGTACAGCCTCGGCGACGACGGCCTGTACCACCTGAGGAAGCTCGGACCGCGCATGCCGCGCACCATCTCCGACATCAAGGTCGCCCGCGACGGCGGGCTCGTCGCGATCGAGCAGTACGGCTTCACCGTCGACACCGACCTCGTCAGCATCCCGGTCGATCGGCTCGTCGCCTACGTCAACGAGCGCGAAGGCGGCGATTGGGTCGGCAACTCACTGCTCCGTCCCGCCTACAAGCACTGGCTGATCAAGGATCGGCTGCTGCGCGTCCAGGCGCAGACCATCGAACGCAACGGCATGGGCGTCCCCGTGTACGAGGCCGGCCCGAACGACGATCAGACGCAGATGGACCGCGGCGCGAAGATCGCCCAGTCCTACAAGGCCGGAGCCGCCTCCGGTGCATCGACACCGAACGGCGCGAAGCTGCGCCTCGCCGGTGTCGAAGGGAACCTGCCCGACGCCAACCCGGCCATCCGCTACCACGACGAACAGATCGGCCGCGCCGTGCTGGCGCACTTCCTCAACCTCGGCACGCAAACCGGTTCGTGGGCTCTCGGATCGACGTTCGCCGACTTCTTCGTCCTGTCGCTGCAGACGCTGGGCGAGCAGATCGCCGACGTGGCGAACCAGCACATCGTCGAAGACCTCGTCGACGCGAACTGGGGACCCGAAGAGCCCGCCCCACGACTGGTTTTCGACGAGATCGGTTCCCGCAAGGATGCCGTCGCGTCGGCTTTGAAGCTCCTCGTCGACGCCGGCATCCTCCACACCGACCGGGCGCTCGAGGAGTCGGTGCGCCAGGACTACGGGCTGCCCGCTGCCGACCCCGAGAGCGCCGAATCCGACCCCGAAACAGCGCCCGAACAGCCCGAAACCGACTCTGAACCGCCGAATCCGCCCGCAAACAGCAGGATTCGGGCCCCGAGAGCGCGAATCGACCCCGAAGGAGCGCTGACACTGTGGTGAACGCACGCATCCCGGCCATGGAACGCCTCCTGGCGTCCCAGCCGAAAGACCAGCAGGCCAAACGGAGCTGGTTCGAGTTCCGCAACGCCGACACCGACGACGACGGACCCGTCGAACTGTTCATCTACGACGTCATCGACGACTGGTTCGGCGTTTCGGCCGACATGTTCGCCCGCGAGCTATCCGGCATTGATGCCGAGGAGATCACGGTCCGGATCAACAGCCCGGGCGGCAACGTGTTCGACGGAATCGCGATCCTCAACGCGCTGCGCGGCCACAAGGCCCACGTCACCACGATCGTCGACGGCCTCGCAGCGTCGGCGGCGAGCTTCATCGCGATGGCCGGCGACGAGATCGTGATGAATCGCAACGCGGAGATGATGATTCACGACGCCTCCGGCGTGTGCATCGGCAACGCCAAGGACATGGCCGAGATGCACGACATGCTCGAACGCGTCAGCAACAACATCGCCTCCATCTACGCCGACCGCACCGGAACCGACGCCACCGAATGGCGCACCGCGATGCTCGCCGAGACCTGGTACTCCGCCGACGAGGCCGTCGACGCGGGTCTCGCCGACCGAGTCGAATCCGCCGGCGACCAGAGCGCCGAGAACGCGAAGAACCGGTTCGACCTGTCGATCTTCAACTACGCGGGCCGCGACAAGGCCCCGACACCGACTCCTCTCGCTGCCACCGGGGCGCCAGAGGTCAATGGAGGAAAGGAGGCCATCACCATGGCCACCCTGAATGAGGGCCTCGCGGAGCGCCTCGGCATCCCTGCCGACGCCGACGACGAGACCATCCTGTCCGCGGTCGACGAAGCGCTCGCCGAACGTGCAACCGGCGAGCCCGAACAGCAGGAACAGCAGCCCGCCGCGCACCTGCCCGAGGGGGTCGTCGCAATCGACGCCGCCACCCTCGAGGAACTGCGCGCCGCCGCGACGCGCGGCGACCAGGCCCGCGCCGAGCAGGAGCGCGTCGGCCGCATCTCGGCCGTCGACGACGCCGTCCGCACCGGCCGGATCTCGCCCGCCCAGCGCGAAACCTGGCTGAACCGCCTCGAAGCCGACCCGGCCGAGGCTGACGTGCTCAACACGCTGGCACCGGTGTATCCGGTCACCGGCGAGATCGGGCACGCCGCCAACCCCACCAACCAGGACGACGGCGACTCGATCATGACGTCGCTGTTCGGACAGGAGGCCTGAGTCATGCCCGAGTACGCACCCATCTACAAGCCCGGCCAGTCGATCACCCGCACCACCTCCGGTGCCGTGACCGCCGGCCAGCTGGTGGTCGTGTCCGGCAACGACACGGTCGCCGCATCGTCGGCCGCCACCGCCGCCTGGCTCGGCGTGGCCGCCCACGACGCCGCCAGCGGCGAGAAGGTCACCGTCCACACCGGCGGCGTCCACGAGCTCGCGGCATCCGGCGCGGTCACCGCGGGAGACGCCGTCATCCCCGCCACCGGCGGCGCCGTCGCGACCCTCGGCTCCGAAACCAACTACGCCCGCGTTGTCGGCGTCGCGCTCGCCGCGGCGGCCAACAGCAAGGTCAAGGTCCTCGTCCGATAACGGGCGGAATCAGAAAGGAAGGCAGACATGCCCATTCACTATCCGCCCGCCGCGCCGACGCTGTCGGGTGACAACCTCACCATCAGCCGGTTCCTGAAGGACCCGACGCTGGTGGCCCGTCGCCTGCGCACCCTCGCCGAGCAGCGGTTCATCGCAGACGTGCTCCTGCAGGGCCGGTTCCGCACCGAATCCGGCTCCGTCCTGTACGAGACCGGCGAGTCGATCTACGCCGACCGGGCACCCGAAGCGGTCGCCCCCGGGTCGGAATACCCGCTCACCACCATCGGCACGGGTGACGCGCAGATGGCCAAGACGGTCAAGTGGGGTCGCGACGTCGAGATCACCGACGAGTCGATCTCGCGGCAGAAGATCGACCCGGTCAACCGCGGTCTCACCAAGCTGGTGAACAACACCGTGAAGACCATCGACAGCGTCTCGCTGTCGGCGATCGCCTCCGCGGTCACCCAGTCGACCGCCGCGTCCGCGTCGTGGGCGACGGGCACCCCGAACATCTTCCGCGACATCGCTCGCGCGAAGGCCAACATCCGGGCGCTCAACGAGGGGTTCGAACCCGACACCGTCGTGGTCGACGACCTCACCTTCGCGAACATCATCAGCGACCCCGCGTTCTCGCTGCTGCTGCCGCGCGAATCCCGCGACACCCCGGTGTTCACCGGCAACTTCCCGGTGATCGACGGCATGCGGATTCTGCCCACCCCGAACCTGCCGGTCGCCGGTGTCGCGCTCGTCGTCGACACCACCCAGCTCGGCGGCATGGCCGACGAGAACCTCGGCGGCCCGGGCTACGTGTCCGCCGAAGGGGTCGGCATCCAGGTCAAGACCATCCGCAACGACGACGAGGACAAGTGGCGCCTGCGCGCCCGCCGCGTCACCGTGCCGATCGTCCTCGAGCCCAAGGCGGCCTGGAAGATTACGGGGGTCTCGGCATGAGATACACCGTGACTGCCGCCCTCGTGGTGGCAGCCGACACCGAGGGGAAGTTGAACTACCACTACGAAGGTGCGCACATCGCGTTCCTGTCGGAGGAGGACGCCGAACGGTTCCTCGCCGACGGCATGGTGGTGGAGACCGCCGATCTCGCCGACGAGGCGTTCATCTCGCTCGCGGAGGATTCAACTTCGGCGCCGGCCGACGGCGGGGACCCGCCGTCCCCGGCCGGCGACGGCGCGCGTCCGCCGAAGACCGCGTCGAAGGATGCGTGGGTCGACTTCGCCGAGGCGAAGGGCATGTCCCGCGCCGAGGCGGAGGACATGAGCAAAGCCGACCTGATCCAGGCGCTCGGCTAGTCGGTCATGGCCTACGCCGAGCCGGATGACCTTGTGGCGCAGTGGCGCACGCTGACTTCCCAGGAAGCGACGCGCGCCACTGCGCTACTCGACATGGCGGCGATCCTCATCGACTCTCGGGTCGACCTGACTGGCCTCCCGGACGAGCATCCGCGCGTCCGAGCGGCCCGGCAGGTGTCCATCGAGATGGTCCGCGAAGCGCTGTCATCGGCCACCCGAGGCGGGGGAGTGTCGTCCCACTCGGTGCAGCTCGACGGGGCGGCCGAGTCCCGCACCTATCGGGACGGCGACTACGCCGCGACCGTCAACCTCACCTTCGACATGCTGGCACTGCTCGGACTGTCGGCGTCCGCGCAATCGCCGGTCGGATACTTCGGCGACTGCCCGTGATCGAGCAGTTCTTTACGTGGCCGGTGGTCGTCGAACGCAAGATCGGCACCAACACCCGCGGACCGGTGTTCGCCGCGCCCGACACCGTGATGTGCCGAGTCCGCATGGAAACCCGAGTCGTCACCACCGAATCAGGGTCCGAAGTGACGACCGTCGCGACGGCGTCGTGCGCGGCCAGCACCCCGACTATCCCCGCGGACTCCCGCGCCACTTTGCCGGCAGCCCTCGCCCGCAACGCCGACGGCAGCCCCCGCAAGGGCGTCGTCGCGGTGGAGAGTCGACACGACGCCGGACTCTCCCTCAGCTTCTACCAATTTCAGATCGCAGGGGGTGCATGATGCCCGCACAGTGGAGCCTCAACGTCGACATGGCGCGCGCAGCCGCCGAAGGTGTCCGGCGCGGCGGCGAACTCATCCTCGACGAGGCCAAGCAACGCGCCCCTTCCCTGACCGGCGAACTACGCGAGTCCGGTGAGGTCCGGGAGATCAGCGCCGACGGCGTGCGGGTGACCTTCACGGCGCCGCACGCCCGCCGGCAGCACAACGTCGACTACGAGCATCCCCGCGGCGGCGAACGAAACTTCCTCGAGAACGCGCAGGAACACGTCCGGCCACAGCTCGAGCAGCTGGTCGCCGCCGAGATCCGTTCGAGGCTCGGCCGGTAGATGGTGTTCACGACGAGCTCCGAGGTGATCGAAGCCTTGGGGCGGAAGATGGCTGCCCTGAATCTGGTCGAGTACCTCGACGACCCGGACGCCGTGTTCACCGAAGGCTCAGCACTTCTCGCGTTCATCGACGGCCTGCTCCCACCTGACCCCGATACCTGTGTGTCGGCGATCGTCACCCGAGACGACCGCGAGCGCGACCCCTTCAACCCTGACATCGATGTGCGGCTCCGGTTCCGGGCTGCCGTCGGTGCGACCAAGACCGCCGACGACTGGGCCGACGCGACATACGCCGCGCTGCACGTGCCCGATCACGTCGTCCGCGGCGACAAGGTGTGGCCCGGCGGCGTCCGGGTCCTAGATGTCCGCCGGGTCATGCGGGCGCTGTCCTTCTCGGACACGAACGGCCGTTCTGTGCGTGCCGATGACTATCGGATAACCCTCAACCCCAAGGAGTGAATGATGGCTGTTCTCAACCATCCGGACACCTCGAATCTGGACGCCACCCTCGCACGGCATTGGGCGGTCCAGGTCCGCGAATCTGCTTCGGACCCCTGGCTGTTCGTCCAGGGTCTCACCGGTGTCTCGCCGAACATGGGCGAGAAGTCGCGTCAGGATGCCGGCGATATGCATGGCGGCAACTACGGTGCGCAGATCGCGACCGAGGCGAACTGGTCGTTGGAGCTGACGCTGCAGCGCAAGCTCGCCGAGGGCGAGCCGGACCCGGGCGTCGAGCTGCTGCGCAGCAAGCAGGGCGAACTCGGCGGAGACGAGCTGGTGCACGTGCGGTTCTGGCGGACCGACGAGCTGCCCGACTCGTACCAGGGTCGCGCGGGCGTCACCTTCGCCAACGCCGCCGGCGACAAGGCGTCGCTGACCGGCGCCACGGTCACGCTGACCGGCTACCAGGGTTACACCAAGCCCGCGAAGCCGACCACCACCGAGACCGCGACCAGCGTCACGGTGTCGCCGGTCGAGGCGACTGTTGATGTCGGCGGGGTGGTGCAGCTGATCGCGAAGGACAACACCGGCGCGATCCGCACGAAGGATGTCACCTGGTCCTCGAGTGGCGGTGCGGTCACCGTCAGCCCGTCCGGCCTGGTGACCGGTGTGTCGGAGGATGTCGAGACGATCACCGCGACTCTCGGCGCACACACCGACACCTGCGCGGTGACCGTCGGCGACGGCACCCCGTAGCCGAATGCAGGAGTACGACGAGTGGCTCGACTCGAGCACGGTCCTCACCTTCACTGAGGGTGGGCCGGAGTTTCGGGTCGAGCCGCCGTCGGCCCTGGCGATGCTGTCCATCCACCGGCGTCTGTCGGAGGGTGGGGAGTTCGCCGAACACGAGGAGCGGCAGGCGATCATCACCGTCCTCGGCGAGACGTGGCGCGAGCTCGCGGAGTCGAACGTGCCCGAGCTTGCCGTCATGCACTCCGGTCGCGCAGTGCTGTCGCGGTACGTGCAATCGGCGGCCGCGGCGATCGACGTGTGGACGTTCACGCCGCCGAAGGAGCGCGCCGAACCAGAGCGGCCGAAGGTGTCGATCTACGGCGTCGACCCAGACGACAGCATCGACCCGCCCGGCACCATCAACGACTACGACCCCGGTGGCGGCCCGTACATGCCCGACAAGGGCATTCGGGTGTGGGCCTACCCCATGGAGTTCGCCCCCGCAGCACAACAGAAGACCGAGCGGCGTAGCGACGACGAACGCGCGAGCTGGTCGGACATCTTCGCGACGTGGGAAGCCATCGAAATCGACTTCGCCACGATCTTCATCTGCGACCTGACCCCGACGCTCCTCGAGGAGAAGTCGTGGCGGTGGTTCGCAGTGCGGCTCTCCCGAATCCTCGGCGACCCAGACACTCTCGCGTCCCGACTCATCAGCTTGCGGAAGGCGGTGGACAGTGGCGACTCGCCTCGATGACCTGTCTCGGCACTACGACCCGGACCTGTATCTGCCGATCAACGGTGCGATCTATCAGATCAAGGCGCCGTCGATCGCCGAGGTGGAGCGCATCCGTCCGAAGCTGTGGGGTTGGGAGGCGTCCGAGTTCGGCCCGGACGAGGAGTGGCGCGAATGTGTGTCCATTCTCGGTGCGGCGTTTTTCGAGATGCTCGCCAACGAGGTGCCCGCCCCGTACGTGGGTCACGCCGGCCGCACCGCGCTCATCCACTTCTGCTCCGGGCCGCAGGGCCCCGAGCTCGGTCGCGCGCACTGGATCTTCACCGGCATCGGTGAACGCCTCGACATGGTGAAGATGCTCGAGCACCTCGCCGACAAGGCCGAACGCACCCGCAATGAGCAGGCCGCGCGTGAAGCGATGAAGGCCGATGGCTGAACGGATCGCGGACCTCTACCTCGATCTGTCGGTCCGCGGCGCGGACAACCTCGACCAGACGCTTCGCCGCGGCCGTGAGTCGCTGGAGCAGATGGGTGAGCAGGCCGACGAGACTGCGGAGGCCGCCCGCCGGTCCGCGCTCCGTACGACGACTGCGTATGAGCGGGTCGCGCGCGAGTTGCAGACTACGCAGCGGGCGTATCAGCGTCACGCGCAGGAGGTTCGGGACTCGTCGCAGCGTGAGGAGATGGCGCTGCAGCGGCTCAACGATGCGCGCGAGCGGTATGGGTCGATGTCTCAGCAGGTGATCCAGGCTGAGGACCGGTATCAGCGGGCGCAGCGTGAGTCCGAGCGCGCCTCGCAGCGCGCCGAACGGCAGATGGATCAGTTGCGGATCGCACAGCAGCGCGCCGCCGACGCGGCTCGCCGCGCCGCCCGTGACGTTCACGCCGCGGGCGAGGAGATCTCGCAGCCGATCCAGCCCCCCGAGATCTCGGGCGCCGAGGGCGCAGGCGAGGACGCCGGCGACGGTATGGGCGCCGGGTTCATGGGCGGATTCGCCGCGCGCATCGCCGGTCTCGGAAGCAAAGCCGGGCCGATCGGTGCCGCGATCGCCGGTGTGGCCGCGATCGGTATCGGTGCCGGCGCGATGCTGGCGAACGCGATCGTCGAAGGTGCTGAGCGCGAGGCGATCCGCGACGACATGCAGGCCAAACTCGGGATCGATGAGGCGTCGGCCCGGAAAATGGCGGCTGCCGCGTCCGAAGCCTACACGGACGTGTTCGGCAACTCCGTCGCCGAGAACATGGCGACCCTGACCTCACTGGCGGATTTCAAGCTGCTGGACACCTCCGCATCCCAGGCAGACATGGAAGGGCTGATCGCGAAAACGACCACCCTCAACCAACTTCTGGGTGCGGAGACACCGGACACGTTGCGTGCTGTGTCCGGTCTGGTCAGGTCGGGGCTCGTCGCTGACATGGGTGAGGCGTTGGACCTCATCACTCGGAGCCGAAACCTGGGCATGAACGCGCAGGAAGACCTAATCGACTCAATCTCTGAGTACTCGACAGGCTGGAAGAACACCGGCTTGTCCGCGAAGATGACCCTTGCGCTGATCGGGCAGTCGATGTCCGACTTCGGTGTCGACAACACCGACCGTGGCGCCGACGCGATCCGCGAGTTCGGCCGACGCGTCACCGAGGAAGGTGACACGATCGTCGCCGCCCTGAATGACATTGGGCTCAACGGAACCCAGATGTATGACGCGTTCAAGGAGGGCGGGCCCGCCGCTGAGAAGGCGTTCGACCTGGCCTTCGACAAGATCCGGTCGATCGAAGACCCGGTGAAGCGCAACCAAGCTGCTATGTCGCTGCTCGGCGACACGTCAGGCGACTTCATCAACGCGTTCGCTCAGTGGGACCCGTCGAGGGCGATGGAGCAGTTCGGTGACGCCGCGGGTGCTGCCGATGATGCGACCAAGACGCTCGGAGACAACACCGCCACGTCCTGGGAAGGCATGCGGCGCACTGCCGAGGAATCGGTGGAGGGCATCAAGGCGGCGCTCGCCGAGGCATTCGGCCCTGAGATCGCGCGTATCGCTGAGGGGATCGCGGCGAACAAGGACGAGATCGTCGCGTTCTTCGCCGACGTCGTCTCTGCGGCACTGACATTCGGCATCGGACTCGGCAACACGATGGCCGGTGCGCTAAAGGTGTTCGGCTACACCACCGGTGCGATCCAGTCGCTCCTCGGCGGGCTGATGTCCATGTTCACTAAGGCATTCGGTGGGCTCGGGGGGCTGATCGAGAAGATCCCCGGAATGCAGGGCGTCGGTCAGCAGATGCAGGACTCGGCAAAATCTGCCGAGGCGTTCACGGAGCAGATCGCCGCCACGAGTCAACGTTCCCTCGATCTCGCCGACGCGATCTCGAACGACTTGGTTCCGGGACTGACGAATGCGCGCGACCGGTTCAACGGCATCGCTGACGGTGCTCGCGAGGGTACGACCGAGATCGACTTCCTCAACGGCGCTGTCACGCGGCTGCCGGACGGCAAGTCGATTATCATCCAGGACAACTCGCCGGAGACGCGGGCGCGTCTCGAGGAGCTGGGTTACACAGTCACCACCCTCCCCGACGGGAGCGTGCGGGTTGAGGCCAACACCGGGCCCGCGCAGACGACGCTGGACGAGTTCCTGCGGAACAACGCGAACCGCAAGACGATCGTCGAGGCGATCGTCAAGCCGATGCTGGACCCGAACTACACGCCGGCGCCTCCTGCGCAGCTGCCGAAGGGGTTCCCGGATAAGTGGCGGACCCCGAAGCCGAACGCTGACGGGTCGATCCGTGAGTACGCGGACGGCGGTGTCGATGGGCCGTTGCCGGATCAGGCGGTGATTCAGCCGGCGCAGAACGGCAAGCGTGGTCTGGTGCAGTGGGCTGAGGCGGATGCAGGTCCGTGGGAGGCGTTCATTCCGGGCGCCCCGAACAAGCGGGGCCGGGCGATGAGCATCCTGTCCGAGGTGGCCGACCGGTTCGGCTACTCGTTGTACCGGTCGTATGCCGACGGCGGGATCTCGGGCGGCCGTGTGCCGTACGGCCTGCCACTCGGGTCGAGCGGCCCGGTCAACGAGCCATGGGTCGACGAACTCGAGCGGGCGTTCGGCGTCCAGGCGACCACCTACGCCGGGCACCAGGAGAAGGACGGCTTCAACAAGGGCATCGACTGGTCGGGGCCGGTCGAGAACATGCAGCGTCTCGCCGAGTACTTCGCGTCGATCGCCTCTCAGTTGGAGCAGGTGATCTGGATGAACCCGCAGACGGGGCAGCAGATCGGAGTCGCTGACGGGCGGTTCGTCGGGCCGGGAACGGATCAGCCGGGCTACTACTCGGCGGACTGGTCTGGGCATCAGGATCACGTGCACACCAGGCAGTCATTCGCGCTGCCGTTGCCGGGCCAGAGCTACGCGGTGGTGCCGGGTGGTGTGACGACGGTTCCGCTCATCCAGAACCCCGACGGTACGTGGACGTCACCAGACCCCGCGTGGGCGGCGCTGATCGCGCGCGAGTCGGGCGGCATCCCGGACCGTGTCCAGGAGGTCCAGGACGCCAACTCGGGCGGCAACGAAGCGTCGGGCCTGTTCCAGATCGCCAAGGGCACGTGGGCTGGCAACGGCGGAACCGAGTTCGCGCCGACGGCCGGTCAGGCGACCCCGGAGCAGCAGGCGATCGTGGCTGCGCGGATCTTCGACAAGTCGGGCGGGCAGCCATGGGGTGCCGGCCTGCCCGGGCGTGAGAACGAGGACGCGTTGCGCGCTGGCCTCAGCACGACCGGCGGCGGGTACGGATACGGCGTCGAGCCGGGCGGTGGGTACGACGGTAGCCCGGGTTCGACGCCGCCGAAGCCCAAGGAGCCGCCGAAGGACCCGAACACCGTTGAGCTGACCTTCGACAATCCGTTCCAGCCGTTCTGGTGGAAGGGCGAGAAGGAGTACCGCGACCGGATTATCGAGGACTACGAGGCGCAGCAGGCGTGGGATGACTACCTCAACCAGCGCGGTGATTGGGCGCCGAAGGAGCAGAAGCAGGCGACGAGTCGGAAGACGCTCGCCGAGGCGACGCGCGATCTGAAGGACGCCGAGACCGACCTCGCGATCGCGATCCAGCGGCAGAAGGAGCAGAAGCCCGACGCTGCGGAGTCGGCGAAGATGTCGATGCAGAAATCGGTCGACGAGGCTCGCACCAAGGTCGAGGACGCGAAGGCCGCCCTCGAAGAGGCGAAACGCCTACCGAATCCGGTGAAGCAGTACGCGATGGGTGATGTCCGCAACGGGCACCAGCCGGAGATTGTGCGGCCGGGCGACTATCGGCTGTGGGGTGAGCCCGAGTCGGGTGGTGAGTCGTACATTCCGCACGCGCCGGACCGTCGAGCGCGGGCGCTGGGGATCTGGGCTGAGACGGGTCGCATCCTCGGGGTGCAGGGCTTCGATCAGGGCGGGTTTGGCGGGTACGCCGCGGACACACGGGACGCGATGGCGCCGAAGAATCTGTACGACCTGATGGCCCTCGGTGTGGGCGGGACGATGACCGCACTCAACACGATCGCCCCGTACGTGAAGATGGCGATGACCGGTCAGGTCGACCTGGGGAACATGACGCCGAACGTCGACCTCGGTGCCAACTCGCCGCCCCTTGTCGCGGAGTACGTCGGGCAGGTCGCCAATCAGATCTCGCAACAGCTCACCGAGATCGTGTGGGCGATCAAGGACGGGAAGAACATTCGCGTCACTGTCGAGAACGCCACCGGGCCGTCGGGCCTCTCACTCACGAGGAGGGGCAAGTGACGCTGTTGACGACGGAGCCGCGGTTTCGGTTCACCGGGTGGGACGGCCAGGAGTTCTCGTTCGGGGACCCGTCGTGCCCGCTGCGTCTGGATCGGATTGACGGTCTCGGTGGCGCGCCGGCGGACTTCATCGACGTCGAGGGCGCCGGTCAGGCTGGTGTGACGTTCATCGACATGGTCGAGAAGCCGAACGTGATCACGCTGGACCTGCGGTTCGGGCCGTTGATGAACGACGAGACGATCAAGGGGACGGCGGCGGTCGAGGCGTACAGCGGGTGGCGTCGGTCGCTCGGGCGGGGGCGGAAGGTCGGGAAGTTCGAGTGCCTCGACACCGAGCGGTTTCAGCTGGTGCGGCCGGTGTTGTCGTCGATGCCGCCGTACAACCTGCGTGACGTCCACAACGTGGGGTTCGTGGCTGATGAGCGTACCCAGTTGCGTTCGGACGAATCGTATTGGCGAACTGACCCGTTCGACCAGACATTCAACTATGGGTCGACCATCCTTGTGGACAACCTTGGGGATGATCCGTCGTGGCCGTGGTACCAGATCACGGGGCCGATCACGGCGCCGACGATCGGCCTCGCGGGTGAGTCGGTCCTGATCAAGCGCGCCAACGGGACGACCCTGACGATCCCCGCGGGCAAGACGCTGACCGTGCAGACCGACCCGGACTGGTGGGAGGTCGTCGACAGTGACGGCGTCGACCATTCGTGGCTCGGCCAGCGCTGGCACACCCGAGCACCGGAGGACACAGAGGGCATACCGGTCACCTTCACCGGCTCCGGCACGTCCTCAGCAACGAAGATCCGCGTCGTTGTGCCGCAACTTTTTTGGACGGCCATCTGATGCCCCCGCTGTTCGATCCCGGCTATGCGCCCGGGTATGCGATGCCGTTCACCGGCCGCGTCGAGCAGTTCGACATCGAGATCGGGAAACGGTTCGGCACCGGCCCAGGGTCGAAGGTGTCGTGGCGGCCGGTCGGCACCTACCAAGAGGCCGCGATCGACTCGACGTGGGGTCTCGAGGCCGGCGGCATGGTGTTCACGCTCAAGGAGTCGAACCCGCTCAACGACCTGATCACCGACACCGGCATCCAGCGGCGGGCGTACCACGTGCGGGCGCGTTACAACGGCCTCGAGTTCACCGGCCGCATCAAGAAACGGACGGTGCGCAGCGAACGCGGAGTCCTGTCGTTCCAGTACGAATGCGTGGACTACAAGTATTGGTTGACCCGGGTGCTGTTCTGGGTGAACCCGCTGTTCCCGCCGGAGATCCAGGTCGGCCTGACGGGTAAGCAGGACATCGCTTTCGGGCCGTCGGACGCGGTGATGAAGTACTTCCTCGCGAAGAACTTCACCCGTCTCGGCCGCCCGGTCTATTGCAAGCTTCCGATCCGGTGGCCGGCGGCGTGGTCGCAGTCGAACATCGCGAACATCTTCGACCTCGACGCGCTGTTCGACATCCTCCTCGGCGGGTCAGCGAACGGTGGCGATGTCGGCAGTTCGGGTGGTGCGATGGGCGAGCACCTCGGCGATGTCGACCTGCTGGGCCCGATCTCGGACCGTGTCGCGGGGCTGTTCGACGAGATCGTGGCGATGCAGTGCCGGTTCTCCCCGGGCGATGAGGCGTTCGCGCAGACCGTCGACCTCCTCGAAATGGGCGTCACGGTGGACTTCTGGGACGGGCACGGCACCAGCCCGCAGGTCTTCAACACCGACACCCTCTCCGACCTGCAGTCGATCATCGACGTCTCCGACGACCACTTCCTCGACCTGTCGCAGCTGTTGAAGCCGATCGTCAACGGACTGTGGTCGTACAGCATGAATCGCGCCGGCTACGTCTTCGACACCCAGTTGAAGCGGGACAAGCGGAATGTCATGTGGCGCACCGACGGCACGCAGATCGACAGCTGGGAGAACGCCGAGGAACACGGCGACGCGACCGACGCCGTCGTGGGCGGCAAGTCCCCGAGCATGGTCAACGAGCTCATCGAGATCGGCGCGAACCTCGCGATCGCCGCGATCATCGCGGTCGTCGCCACCATCCCCGGGCTCGCCGGCATCGGGGGGCTCGCGGTCGGCGTCGGTGATCTGTTCGATGACATCTTCTTCGCGTACCAGCGGTTCTGGGACGCCGAACTCGAGGACGACATCGGTGAGGACGATGCGTTCGCCGAGATCTTCGCCGACAACACCGCGGCGTGGTCGGTGGATTCGTACTCGGTGGGGAAGAAGGCGTTGAAGGACCACGGCGGTTCAAATCAGTTGACCATTAACACGATCGCGTACGGGCCGACCGGAAAGGGCATCAGCTTCGGCGCTGACAACGGCACCGCGCGACGGTTCAGGACCGGCGACATGATGTCGTTCTGGGACCGCGGGAACATCGTCGAGCAGTACGCGTCGAAGGTGACGATCGCTGACAAGCCGGGGGAGCGGATGATCCAGCAGGTCACCCTCGGAGACGACAAGCGGCTGAAGGGGCCGTGGGATCGCCTGCTGGGCGGTATCGGCCGTGCGAGCGCCGCGATCAACGGCCTCGCGAACAGCACATAGGCGCTGTCACTTCCCCCAGAGTCTCATCAAAGTCCGACCCCGCTCCCGTTCAGGGACCGGGGATCTCACCATGCCAGGAGGCACCCCATGGCTGATCCCGTTTGGCTTCCCGACGTACTGCGCGCAGAAGGTCTGCGCTGCGACGTCTACCCCGGCGCGTTCGAGCGCGGGCATGGCGACTTCGGCACGATCTGGGGTCCGTTCATGCATCACACCGGCTCGTTCGGTGAGACGCCGCGGGGTATCGCGCAGCATTCCTCGCTCGGCCTCGCGTCGCAGCTGCACCTCGCGGCGAACGGCGTCGTCACGCTGTGTGGCGTCGGAGTGGCCTGGCACGCCGGTACCGGGTCGTGGCCGGGCATCCCCGCCAACAACGGCAACGCGGTCACCATCGGCATCGAGGCCGCGCACAACGGCACCGCGGCATGGTCGGACGCCCAGCACGGCGCCTATCTGAAGGTGGTGCGCGCGATCAACAAGCGCCTCGGCAACCCGTGGAACAAGGTCGTCGCGCACAAGGAGTACGGCGCGATCCAGGGCAAGTGGGACCCGGGCAATCTCGACATGAAGCTGTTCCGTCAGCGTCTCCTACAGGCGCCGGACAAGCCGCTCGCGGTCATCAACATGATCGAGCTCGAGGCCAAGGAAAACCCGTGGGTCGGCGTGCGCAAAGCGAAGGCCGGCGCCGCGGGTGAGCGAACGGTCGGCCGTGACGGCAAGGGCCGGTTCGTCGAGTACGACAACGCGCACATCTACTTCCACCCGGCGACCGGCGCTCACGCGATCCCTCACGGCGGCCTGTTCGAGGCGTACACCGACCGCAAGTGGGAGACCGGCGAACTCGGCTTCCCGGTGCGCGACTTCACCAAGCTCGCCGACGGCGCAGTCATGGCCTTCCAAGGTGGCGTGCTCTACCGCAAGGACGGCAAGGGCCACCACGTCGTGAAGGGCGTCATCGGCCAGCGCTGGGCGCTCGAGGGCTACGAGAAGGGCCCGCTCGGTTGGCCGACGTCGGACGAGATCTCGAACGGCACGGGCGGCAAGCGTCAGGCATTCGAGCACGGCGTCCTCGAATGGGACCCGTCCGGCGCGGTGAAGAAGATCGGCGACGCCGCGAAGGACCTCACCCTCGTCAACGCGGCCGGCATCCCGCTGGCCGTCGAAGCAGTCGACCTCATCGCGGCCTGAGCCGCACCCACAAAAGGAGTTCTCGTCATGTCTGTACCCACCCCTCGTCTTGTCCTCGGCCGCGAGCCCGCCGCCTGGACCTCCCTCATCTCGGCTGTTCTGGTGTTGCTGACCACGTTCGGGTTCAACATCCCCACCGAGACGCAAGGCGTGTTCATGGCCGCGGTCAACGCGGTACTCGGTCTGCTCGTGGTGATCTCGGTGAAGGAGAGCGTGTATCCCGCGCTCGTCGCGGTGGTGCAGACGGCAGTGCCGCTGGTCGTGGCGTTCGGCCTGAACCTCAGTGAGCAGCAGCAGGGCGCCATCCTTGCAGTCTCGACGATCGCACTCGGATTCCTGTTCACCCGCCCGCAGGTCACGCCGAAGGTGTCGGTCGGCATCGAGCTTCCCGCTGACGGGGTCGAGCGCGAAGTCAACCTCGGCTGATGCTCGGCGCGCGGCTGATGGCCGCGGTCACCGGCTGCATGAACGTGGCGGTCGGCGTGCTCTACATCTCCCCAGAGGAGTTGGTGCGCCGACCACTGCAGCCCGGCCAGGTGTCTGCCGTCGTGTGGGTGGAATCCATTGGCCCGATGTGGTTTTTCGGATTCCTCCTGACCGGTCTGGCGCTACTCCTTGCTGTCGTGCGCAGACGCGGGTTCATCTTCGCCCACGTCGCTACGTCGGGGTTCCTGGCGTTCTACGCGGGCTGCATCCTCTTCTCCGCCGTTCTGACTGAACCGCCGGTTCCTGTAGTCCACGGGACGTTCGCGGGCTTCATGGCGATCTTGCACATTGCGATCGCCCGTGGTGACGCGGAAAGGAACTGTCGGTGAGCCCAGAATTGATCGCCTCTTTCGGAGGCCTCCTCGCTGCCATCGGTGCGCTCGTGACCGGCGTGCTGGCGACGCGCTCGAAGGTGAAGCTCGACGACATCGCCAAGCTGCACGCCCGGATTGATGAACTCGAGGCCGACCTCGCGAAGGAGAGGGAGGCCCGCGACCGCGATAACGACCAGGCGCGGGCGAAGCACTCGCGGATCATCGCCGACTACGAAGCCGAGCTGGCTGAGCTGAAGGAGCGTCTGCGACAGCGGGATCGGACCATCGGGCGTCTCGATCATGTGGTGCTCGCGCTGCGCACCTACGTCGCGCGGGCCCGACGGAAGCTCGTCGACCACGAGATCGACCCGCCGGCCGAGGTCGAGGGGATGAACGACTGATGATCGAACTCTTCTGGTGCGACGGCACGTGGGCAGGGCGTGGGGGGTCGCCGGCGTCGGAGGCACTGAGGCGGAGTCTGCGGCCGTCGGTGAAGTTCACCTACGTCAGCTATCCCGGCATGTTCGGTCCGGCGACGGGTGCTCACCACATGTCGGCGGCCGAGTCGATCGAGGCCGGTGCGCGCGCGATGGCCGCCGCTGTGCACGCGTCGCGGTATCCGGCGATCGTGGGCGGCTATAGCCAGGGCGTGATGGTGGCGTACCGGTTTGCCCGCGACATCCTGCCGAAGCGGCCCGAGCTCGACGTGCGGGCAATCGCGGCGATGGGCAACCCGCACGAGCCGCTGCACCGCGGCGCACGTGGCGGCATCGCTGACCGGCTCACCCTGCCGCGGAAGCTGTTGTCGGTGTGGGCGCCTGGCGATCCGATCGCCGACATTCACAAGGATGCGCCGCTGCGGTCGGCGTGGGATGTCGTCGAGTTCATGTCGGTGCGCGATCAGCCGTCGGCGTTGCGGTGGCTGGACAGCATCGCCGACGCGGTGACCGATGGCCCGCAGGATTGGTGGCGGCGACCGGACTTTATCGCCTCGCTGATCGCCGCCCGAGACTACGTGTGGGGCACACAGCACACCACCGACTACGCGAGGTTCGGTCACGCCACCCGCCTCGCGCGGCAGATCGAAGCGATGGTGCCCTGATGGGTGTCCGTATCCCGGGTGGCCGGAAACCGCAGATTGACAACGACCCGCTCGGCGACTTCTGGGATGAGCTGGTCGAGGCGATCATGGATGTCCCGATCCGCATCCTGATCGGCATCATTGGGATCGTGCCGGTGTTCGGCCAGCCGATCGCGAATGCGTTGGGCGAGTGGCTGCTCGACACGAACGAAAAGGCGGTCGACGCGATTGAGACCGTGGTGTCGGTGGGCACGCAGCTCAACTATGTGCAGGAACTCATCGTTGTTCGCACTGGTCGGCCGTTCTGGGAGACGGGGCCGGATCGTACTGCGTGCGTGTCGTTTCCGTTCGGTCTGATGAATCTGCCGATGTCGACGATCTCGATCGGCGGCGGTCAGCATCAGCACGCAATCACTGGCAGCACGGCGAGCGCAACTGCTGCCGGCGACTCGCACCTTCACGGCGCAGGTGTGGGTCAGCGGGCGAACAGCAACTCCGGCGGCGTCGACTCCGCACACACACACACCGTCGTCCTGTCCACCACGCCGCCGTCGGTGAAGGCGACCGCCACCTACGCGCCGTGGGGCACAGTCATCTTCGACTCCGCCGCGGAGCGCAAGGTGCTGAACTGGATTGCATGGAAGTCCGGCACGGTGTCGACGTTCTTCATCGACGTCTACCGGCTCGAGCCCGACGGTTCGTCCACGTACACCGGGTACAGCACCCCTGATCTCGCGGGCGCTCTCGCGACGATGCCGGCGTGGATGTCGCACCTGATGGATGGTGCGTCGATCGTCGCTGACATCGACGACGCTTTCGAGGTCCAGTTCCGCATGACCGGCTCGGGTGATGTCCACATCGCGGGCGTGAACATGACGAATCCGATTCCGCTGCCAGGGTTCCGGCCCTACACGGCAGGTTCGGGGCGCAACCCGTCGACCACCCCGACGCCGTCGACACTCTCGCTCGCGACCCGTGACGCCATGTACACCGGCCCCACGCCGTTCATCGGGATTGGCATCGATGTCGGTCAGGTTGACCTGCCGCGTGTTCACTTCGACAACTTCAACCGGGCATCGCTGGGTCCGCGGTGGATCACCTATGGCAGCAGTATCGGCATCAGCGACAACAAGGTCCAGTTCACCGGCAGCTCCATCGCGAACACCACAGCTGCGGCCATGTACCACCAGCCGCTCGCATCCGATGTTGTGGAGGTCAGTGCTGATCTGTCTGTCGATGCCGAAGACATCGGGATCGGCATGTGCTGCACGTCCGGTCTCGGGTCCGGTGTGTGGCTGGTGCTCGATGACAGCGGCATCGCTCTGTCGACGGGCGCCTACAACTCGCGCACCGCGCGCGCCTCGGATGAAACAGACGACCCACCATCGGGTCGGTACACGGTGCGGCGCATCCCATCCGAGGACGCCTCGCACTACATCTTCCAGGTGTACTTCGGCGACGCGAACACTGAAGGCGCCGTGCCGATTCTGACGTGGCCCGACACCGGCGGAGTGGTCGGGACTGGCGTCGGCCGCCGCTGGGTCGGGATGCTCGCGCGCCGCAACGGCCTCATCAACCCATCCGGGCGTCTGGACAACTTCACCGCCGCCGACATCACCATCGAAGAAGGAGAATGACCATGGCATTCCAATCCAAGCTGTACGGGCCGATGTTCCTCAGCCTCGGCAACGGCGAAATCAACTTCAACACACACACATTCAAGGCAATGCTGTGCACCAGCAGCTACGCACCCAACCAGGACACCCATCGGTACAAGGCCGACGTCACGAACGAGATCGCGGGCGGCGGCTCGACCGGCTACACCGCGGGCGGCCAGACCCTCACCGGCGTCACCGTCGCCTACAACGGCGCCACCAACCTCTACTCGGTCGACTTCAACGACCCCAGTTGGCCCAACTCCAACATCACCGCCCGGTTCATGGTGGTCTACGACGACACCCCGGCCACCAACAAGCCGCTCGTCTGCTACTGGGACTTCGACGAAGACAAGATCAGCGCGTCGGGCAACTTCACCGGCACCCTGTCGGGCTCCGGCCTCGTCAACATCACCGCTGCCTGACCGAAAGGCGAAGTCGCCGTGCGCATCGAGAAAGACCCCAACGCCAAGCTCGACTACGGCATCGACTGGACCGACTGGCTCAAGCAACGCAACGGCTCCACCGATCAGATCGTCGCCAGCACATGGTCGATCAGCGGCCCCGACACCGCGCTCGCTCAGGCTGACCCGTCGTTCTCCTCCACCCAGACGGGCGTGTGGCTGTCAGCTGGTACGAGCGGCGGAAAGTATTCGGTGACCAACCACATCACGACCGCAGCCGGGCGCGAGGATGACCGGACCCTGGCGATCGTCGTGAAGCAGAGATGACCGCTGTCGCCGTCGAGCACCGCGTCGTCGCGGCCACCCTCGATGTGTGCCGTGTCCACGTGGACGCCGAGAACCGCACGGGCACCGTCCCGGCTGAGGAACGCAGCACCGCGGTACCCGCCGACGCTCGGCGGCGACGGATCTCGTGGGAGGACCGCGGTCCGTCCGCGCCGACCGGCGTGCAGGTGTTCGGCGACCCCGCGACGGCGACAGCTGTCGCACCACAGGGCACAGTCGCCACGGTGCGCAACGTCGCCATCGTCGGGCTGGTGGCAGGCGGTACAGCGCTCGCTCCCCAGGGCGCTATCTCGGTCAACAACGAGATCCCCGGGCAACCCGCCACCGCGACCGCGACCGCCCCAGACGGCGAAGTGGCGGCCACCCGCAACGTGGCGGTCGCTGGGTTGCCGGCGGGCGCGAGCGCGTCAGCGGGCGAGGGGTCGGTCGTCGCGCAACGCAACGCGGTGATCGCCGGGACCGTGGCCGACGCCGCGGGCACGGCACCACTCGGTTCGGTCACCGCCATCCGGCACGCCGCCATAATCGGCAGCGCTGCAACAGCAGCCGCAAGCGCTCCCGCGGGCGAGATCGCGACCGTCCGACACGCCACCATCACCGGCACACCCGCCGACGCCACCGCGACAGCACCCGTGGGCAACATCGTCAACGTCGTCGACATCGAAGTGTTGGGCGACGTCGCAACAGCGAGCGCGTCGGCACCCGCCGGATCAATGCTCGCCATCCGCAATGCCACGATCCCCGGGCAACCAGCGGGCGCGGCCGCCGCGGCACCTGACGGCGTCGTCAGCACAGTTCGCAACACCACCGTGGTGGGCGCAGTCGGCGCCGCCAGCGCGCAGGCACCCGCAGGCACTGTGCAGGCCGTCCGCAACGCCGCCATCTCCAGTCAGCCCGCCACCGCCACGGCGTCGGCGCCAACAGGATCGGTGGCGGCCATTATCAACTACCCGCGCCAGCGCATGAATAAGAGCGGATCGTTCACTATTCTTGCGTCGGGGTCGGGGGCGGTCACTGGCTGGGCGTCCGACGCGACGGCTCCTGCAACAGTGTCGAGCAACCGCTACCAGGTGGTCAGTACAACCGGCGTCGCCACGGTCACCCTCAACCTCGGCGACTACACCGGCGCCGCGCAACTCGGCATCTACCAGGCCGGAGTGCTCATCGGCCAGGGGAACACCACATTCTCGATCCCCTCCGTATCGGTGACCGCGGGGCAGCAGTTTGATGTGCGGCGGATTACAGGGTCTGCAACTGGTGGCACGTACTCGACCGGCCATCTCGAACTGTCGTAGTCACTAGGGTTCCCAGTCGTCGCCGAGCACCTGGGCGAGCCGCTCGGTAAGGTCGGGCTCCTCGGGGCGCCGGCTGTAGATCACGTCCTCGCACTCGACGACGAGCTCGAGTAGGTCGGGGTCGGGCTCAACCCACCCGCCGCCGGTGCGCACCTGGTGCTCCGCCTGCCGACGTCGCATCACCGACGCGACAGCCTGAGCCGCGGCGCGCAGCGTCTCACGATCAGTCACCCCGCCATCATCGCAGGGAACCGTCCGGCCGTCGGCTGCGTCCAAGCTGCATGGTCCTCGACATCCTCGCCATCGCAATCTGCGCCACCACCGCCTGGTGGCTCACGACAACGCCCCCGGCCTCACACCACTGAGGATCGGGGGCGCTTTCGTCGTCTCAGGAGGCCGGCGCTGTGACCTTCGGGCTCATCTCCTCCGTGTACTGATTCCACGTCGCCTCACACCGGTACGGCTGGAAACCAGTCATGCCGCCGCGCGCGTTCTCTGCATTCACCTGACCCGTCACGATCCACACGCCCGACAAGACGGGAGGCGAGACCACGGTGACCCCACGAAAGTCGACCGAGTCGGGGTTGCGCGCCATCCGATCGACCATCGTGGCGCACGCAACCTGCGCGCGGAACTCCAGATCCTCCGGCGACCGAGCCTCGACGACCTCTTCGGGGCTATCGCTCGCAGAACCGGAGGACTCGTCACCCACACCGAAAGCCGACGCGATGAGCCCCACGACGAGGAGGCCTCCAAAGACTGAGGCGAGAGTGATCCAGAGGGCGCGGTTCGACGACTTCGGCTTCCGGCCGGTCGGGTACGGAGGGAGCGGGGCCGCCGCCGGCTGCACGGGGTGACGGTTCGCGGTCCACTGGTATCCATCCCACCACCGCAGCATCGCGGGGTTCTCGGGGTCGCGGTGCCAGCCAGGAGTTGAAGGCCAGGGAGGCGGGAGCTGTGACATGCGCGGATCATATCGGGCTGAGGCGACGAACACCGTTACCTGAGGTAACACCGGCGACTGTTCACGCAGGTCGCAGCACTGTCGACGACTGTCATTCACGCACCCGGAAATCGCCGTCACCTGCACAAACGCCCGTATTCGGAGGGGTTCGAGTCCCCTTAGCTCCACCGAACGAAGCCCGTTCCGACTGATGTCGGAACGGGCTTCGTCGTTGGTGGGATAGAGCCTGTCGAACCGAGTTGCGTAGTGACAGCTAGGCGCTCTACGGAGGCGGCGACGTGTTCTAGCTACCGGATTCGAAGTAGGGTGCGATATCCCTGACGAAATCGGTTGTGCCAGAGGCTGCGAGAGCATCGAGGAACTGTTCGGTGGTCACCGGTGGGCGACGACGCTTGTCGGCGGTTTGGGCTACAGAGGCCACCGCACGCGCCGGATTGCGGTGGAGTAGGTCCAACAGGAACTGGTCGGAGCTGCGTATGTGCAGCCCCAGCGGCTCCACAACTGCTTTGGGAAAATGCTGGATGTTGTCGGTGACGATCGCGGCCGCGTGGCCTCTCACGGCGGCTGCGACAACGTGTCGGTCGTCGGGATCGGGCATTCCTGAGATTGCCGTTTCAAGTGGTTCCCAGCCTTCGACGCACGCGTCCTCGAAGGCATCGTTCATTGCATCGACCCGCAAGCGTGCGGTCGTCTCTGAGACTCGTCCTTTTGTCGCCCGATTGATACCGCGCACCGTCTCGTCCATGATGCGGTTGCTCCACAGAGGGTAGAACGCCCGGTGCTCGGCGAAGGTGAGCAGCAGATCGGCCTTGTGGATCGGCACCAGGACACACGCGTCGAGCATCACGCGAAACCCCGCCACTACCGCTTGCGCTCCTCGGCAATCTCGCGGCGAGATGTGCGCATGGCTTCCCGGTAGTCCTCGGCGGGCACGTCGTACAGACCGCTGTCTTCGGCGTCATCGACGAGAGCTTGCAGCGCCCCGCGCCGCTCGATTGCGCGCTGTGACTGATACTCGAGTAGATCGCCCAACTTCACGCGCCGGTGTCGGCTGCCTTCTACGGTCTCGAAGGGGATTCTGCCGCTCTCCAGCAGTTTGATGAGAGTAGGGCGGCTGATGCCGAGGTAGTCGGCCGACTCCTGCGTCGAGAGTTTCTGGTCGACCGGAGCGACAACGACCGCGCGGTGCGCGCGCATCGCATCCACGATCTGTGTCAGCGTCCGATAGACCTCGAGTGGGAGAGGGACTTCTTCACCGTCGGGCCCGACGAGCGCGGCGGGCTCGTGGTGGTGATCGAGGAACCGCGACAAATCCATGAGGGCGTCGAGGTCGGTGGCGTCGGTCGGGGGGAAGAACGTTCCTGTTCTGCGCGGTGCGGTAGTCGGGCTCATCTGACAAGTTTGCCGACTAATCGAAATATCCGCAATCCTTTGGTGGCTGTATTGGCAGTGTGGGGGTCAGGGGTTCGAGTCCCCTTGGCTCCACCGAACGAAGCCCGTTCCGACCGATGTCGGGACGGGCTTCGTCGCTGGCCGGTCCGTTCAGTCGCGTCCGATGCCCACGGGCATGGGGAGGATCTCGACGCGGGCAAGGCCCGAGGTGACGGCCGGGTCGGCGGCGCTGATGGCCCGGACCTCGTCCTCGGAGTCGGCGCGCACCACGCCCAGGCCCCAGTTCCCGGCCGGGTCGACGACGGGACCGAAGATCACCGCGGTGCCGTCGTCGAGCAGTCCCGACCAGTACGCGCCCTGCCGGCCCATGATGGCGGCCTCGTCGTCGGACATGTCGCCGGGACCGAAGGTGGGACGCGGCGGAACCAGTTTGTACACGAAGTGGGTCATGTTCTGACGCTCTCTCTTCAGGGGTGGGTCGATTCGATGACGTCGACGCAGGCCGCCAGGGCGGCGGCCCAGCCGCCGGAATACGCGCCGGAGCTGTAACCGCCTGGCGCGGCGCAGTCTTCGCGAAGCTGTTCCTCGCTCAGATGCTCCCAGCCGCGGTGTTCCACGGACACCCGCGTCAGTGCCGGACCGAGCGAGGTGAACGACAGCTCGACCTCGGTCGGCTCGGGAGTGTTCAGCCACGACATGACGAACCGACTCGGGGGTTCCCACACCGCCAATCGACCCCATTCGGCGGTCGTGCCGTCGTCCCAGGTCTCATAGACCCGGCCGCCGGTGAACTCGTCGATGGTCACCGTCCGTGCCCGGTCCCCGCCGATCGACATCGGCTGCAGCGGCCACCAGACCCCGATGGTCCGGACAAAGGTGGTGAAGACGTGGTCGAGATCGCTACGGACGGTGGTGGATTGACGTATCGGAGGCCGTCGGAGCGGGAGAACGGCACCGCCGTCGCGACTTCCGGCGCCGTCGACCTCCCGTTCACCCGGCACGGTTCACCTCGTCGGCGTCGGTCAGTCCGCGTTCGGCCTCGACCAGTTGCCGCGCGACGTCGAGAGATGACGCCCACATGTCGTCGAGCAGGTCGCGTAGTCGGTCGATGCCCTCGGGTCGGGCGCGGTAGATGCGTCGGGTCCCCTCGCGGCGTTCGGCCAGCAACCCGGCGTCTTTCAACACCGTGATGTGCTGAGAGATCGCGGTGCGGCTGACGTCGAACCGGGCGGCGATGTCGCCCGCGGACAGCTCCTCGCCGGAGACGAGTTCGAGGATGGCGCGGCGGCGGGGCTCCGCCATCGCGCGCAGGGCCTCGTCGACGCCTGGGGACTTGTCGGTCACGCCCAGAGTCCGATCGAGTTGCCGTCGGGGTCGGCGAACATCGCGAATCTGCCGTACCCATCCGGGAGGTCCGTGGGCGGCACGAGTGCCTTGCCACCGAGCGTCTCGGCCCGGTCGAGGGACGCCTGCAGATCGTCGACGCGCATGTAGACACTCACCCCGCTGGTCCCGCCGGGTTCGGACACGGCGCCGATGCCGCCGGAGACGGCGCCGTCACCTGCGCCGGTGTCGACAAGCGAGTATTCCGGGCCGGAACTGTCGTCGATGGTCCAGCCGAACAGATCGCGATAGAACGCGGTGAGACGGGTGGGGTCATGCGAGGTGATCTCGAAGAATGCGACTGGTGCTCCCATGAGGACTCCTTGTGCCGGTATGTGTCGGTAATGGCTAACGTTAGCGATTGCTGACGGAACACGCAAGGGTGTGGAGAGCCATGACCGGTCTCGGCCTGTGCCCTAGAGTCCAGCCATGGGTGTCGCACTGTCGTCGGAGGTCGTATGGGGGATTCGGTGAGTCACGACCGGCCGTGGCGGCGCCCGGGTGCTCTCCGCTACGGCCTGCGGCGGGTGCGGAACGCCGTACGTCCGCCGGTGACCATCTACCCGCCACCCGACGACATGATCAAGGATGCCGACGTCCCGGTGGTGATGCGCGACGGGGTCACCCTGCGGGTCAACGTGTATCGGCCGGCGGGGGATGGTCCGTTCCCGGTCCTGCTCTCGGCGCACCCCTACGGCAAGGACGCGCTGCCGGTCCGGACGCGGTTCGGGTGGAAGATCAACTTCCAGTACCGGATCATGAATCAACCTGCGCCGTATCGCGTTTCGAGTGAGACGGGCTGGGAGGCGCCCGACCCCGCGGTCTGGACCTCGCGGAGCTACGTCGTCATCAATGCCGACCTGCGCGGCGCGGGGACCTCGGAGGGAACCGGATCGCTGCTCTCCGACGCCGAGGCCCTCGATGTCCACGACCTGATCGAGTGGGCCGGCCGGCAGTCCTGGTCGACCGGAGCGGTCGGCATGCTGGGCGTGTCGTATCTCGCGCTCTCGCAGTACAAGGCGGCCGCACTCCACCCGCCCCACCTCGCGGCGATCTGTCCGTGGGAAGGGTTCACCGACCTCTACCGCGACTTCATGAAGCCCGGTGGAGTCGACGAGAGAGGGTTCTCCCGCATCTGGGCTCTCGTCACCCGGAAGGCCGCCCGGTTGTCGGAGGACATCGGTGCCGAACGCCGCCGCCACCCCCTGCGAGATGACTGGTGGCAGAGCAAGACACCGAATCTTACGGCCATCGAGGTGCCGATGCTGGTGTGCGCCAGTTTCTCCGACAGCAATCTGCACAGCGCGGGTTCGATGCGTGCGTTCGAGCGGGCCGGGTCGGCTCACAAGTACCTGTACACCCACCGCGGACCGAAATGGGCGACGTTCTACAGCGACGACGCGGTGGCGACCCAGCACGCGTTCTTCGACCGACACCTGCGCGGGGACACGACCAGGACCCTGCCACGGGTCCGCCTCGAAGTCCGGGGGTCGCGGACCGAGGTCACCGATGTACGCGAGGAACATGAGTGGCCGCCGGCGGCGACCACGTGGACCGAACTGCTACTCGCCGACGGTGATCGTCTGACCCGGGTCACCGGGGGAGGCGTGGCGAGTGGTTCGTCGGTTCTCGACCTGCGCGGGGCCGGGCTGGCCTACGACCTTGCCATCGATTCTCATCTCGAACTCTCCGGACCGATGAGTGCTCGACTATGGGTCAGCCTGCCGCGCGGTGGGGATGCGACGTTGTTCGTGGCAGTGGAGAAATGGGCCGGAACGCGGTGGGTCCCGTTCGAGGGTTCGTACGGATACGGCCGGGACCGCATCGTGACGGGTAGGCAGAAGCTCTCCCTGCGAGCACTGGACCGCGATGCATCGTCGGTGGCCCGGCCGGTGCACAGCTTCGACCGCGTTCAGTTGCTGGAGCCCGGTCAGATCGTGGAGATAGAGGTCGGACTCGGTTCGTCGGCAACATCTTTCATGCCCGGCGATCGCCTGCGGCTGGTGCTCGCGGGACGGAACATCGACCGGGGCAACCCGTTGACCGGACATTTCCCCGCCCGCTATCAGACCGGTCCCCGCGGAACGTGTCGGATTCATCGGGGCGGAGATCATCCCTCAATGCTGACGGTGCCGCTGATCGAGGCGACGAATCCGGCGGCCGGTCTGAATCCGTGACGACAGCTGAGGAGAGTACGTGGTGACGACCGAACCCCCGACCTGGCTGCTACTGCCGGGAACCCCGCTGTCGCCGGCGGTGTGGGACGGCGTGCGTGCCGAGCTGGCCGAGTACGGACACGTGATCACGCCTGCGATCAGCCCGCCGCCGGGTTATGCGGATGACGATCTACCCGCGCGGCTCGCCGCCGGGGTCGCGGAATCGGTTGCGTCCGAGGCGCCCTGGCATGTGGTGGGACATTCCTTCGGCGGACAGGTGGCCCTGGAACTCGCGATCCGGCGCCCCGAGCTCGTCTCCCGCCTGACGCTGCTGTGCACCCGAGACACGCCCTTCCCGGCATTCGACGCTGCGGCAGCCGCCGTCGAGGCCGGCACCGTCGATGTCGACGGCACACTCGGACGCTGGTTCAGCGCAGACGAGTTGCGCAACGATGGACCGGTCGTCCGCTACGCTCGCGAAGCCGTGGCCGCCGCGGACCACGCGTCCTGGGCGTCGGCGCTGCGCGCGATCGCCCACTTCGACTGTTCGCAACGCACCGCGTCGATCTCGTGCCCGGTGACCGTGGTCGCGGCCGAACACGACACGGTGTCCGACGTCGCCTCCATGACAGCCATGCATCAGCGGATACCGGGATCGGGCTTCATCGTCCGCGCCGGGGCCTGGCATATGAGCATCTTCGACGACCCGGCCGCGGTGGCGCGAATCCTCCTCTGACGACCGGCGAATCTCGACCGTCGGGCTTCAGGTCGCGTCGGCGATGATCTGCCGCTGGGCCGTGAACATCTCGGCCAGATTGTTGCTGACCGTGGTGTCCATCGCGGGCGGGGCGTCGTCAACCGTGTTGTGCGTGACCGTGAACGACACGCCCCGCTCTTCGCCGACCACGATGATCCCGGCGAGGTGAACCTCGATCGCACCGACCTCGTACTCGCCGGTCATCCGGACCGCTTTGTAGTCACCGTCGATCGGCAGCTCGACCTTCTCGAGCGCGAGAGTGACCGGGACGTCGCCGTCCTCGAGGGTCAGCGTGAAAGACGAACAGGCGGAGACGATCTCGTCGAACTCGTCGTAACCGTTGTCGGCCGGCTTGGTCACGTCGGCACTGTAGTTGTCGAGACCGAAGAGTATCTCACTGGACGACGAGGTCTCGGTGAGCTCGCGCTCCGCGCGTTCGTTGCCGGTCTGCTGAGACTGGACCAGCGTCGCACACTTCTCGTTGTCCACGGTGCTGCTGTCGTCGTCGGTACTGCCCGTCTCCGTGCTGAATTCGCCCGTGATGTCCGGGAACTGGTCTTCGGGCAGCACCAGTTGGAGGGCCGAGGCGGTCGGGATCGACGGTTCGTCGTCGCCACCACCGCGCAGGGTCAGCGCCAGCACCACCGCCACCACGACGATCAGTACGAGGACCAGTCCGCCGCCGCCGATGAACCACCACTTCTTGCTCCCGCTCTTGGCCGGCGGGGGCGGTTGCTGACCGAACGGTTGGCCATACGGTTGTTGGCCGAACGGCTGTTGGCCGAACGGCTGCCCGCCATAGGGCTGTTGGCCGTACGGCTGCCCACCGTACGGGCCCGGGTTCGGCGGCTGACCGGGAGTCGGCTGCGGCCCGCCGGGTTGATGACCGCCAGTAGGCGGCCAGCCGGGTTGCTGCGGCCCCTGCGGACCCATGGCGGTCGGCTGGTTGGGGTCGTAGGGACTGCCCACGGTCGGCTCCTCCTGGTCGGTGACCTCGGGAGATTACCGCGCTTCGATGGGGGCATCGCCGGGTTTCATGCGACCGAATGAGCGACGTCCGCGGACGGGTCCGGACGTTCACAGGAGCGCGGGCGGTGGGTATTTCGGTTCGTACAGCGTGATCTCCCCGGCGCCGGGGACCTTGACCCGGACAGTCACGCCCCAGCCCTCATCAGTCGGGGTGCCGGCGAACTCGGCGCCCCGGCCGGCGAGTTCGCGCATGGTGGAGTCGAGATCGTCGCACATGAACGAGACGTCGAACTTCTGATCGGTGCGCCCGGCGCTTCCCTCGTGCTCCCAGGCATTCGGGTGGGCTCCGAGTTCGCTGGGACCGGTCTAAAAGATCAGCCAGCCGCCGCCCGTGTCGACGTGCGGGAAGCGCAACACGTCGTGGAAGAATGCGCGGGCGGCGTCCGGGTCGTCGCAGTAGATCAGTGTGTGCACCGCGGTGATCATGGCGCCCAGGGTAGTCAGGCCGCGGAGCCGAACCAGTGTTGTTCGCAGAAGCCGGAACCGGCCCCCAGCGCAGAATTTCCGTCCCCGTGAGCCGGTGCGAAGGGCAATATGCCCTTCAAACCTGTTGAGGGGGACGCAAATTCGTGGTAAAGAGACGATCCCTCGCCGGTTCCTGACCCTTCGTGGCTCGTCGCTTGCGCTCCTCGCACCTCGGGGAGCAAGGCTGGGACCTGCGGTTTTACAGTTCTTTCGGATTAGGAGCCTGCTGAATTAGGGTCCAGCCTGGGTTGAGGTTCCTGCTGCGGGGATGTGTCGGTTCCGGGGTGTGGTCGTGGTGATCGATCTAGGTGGGGCGGCGGTGCCGCGGTTCAGGCGGTGGCCAGTGTCCAGGTGCCGTTGGTGGTAGTCAGTCCGAGGGTGATCAGGCGGCGTAGGTTGATCGCGGCGGCGCGGTGGTGCAGCCAGTTGTTGTTGCGTTCGATTCCACGGTAGGGCACCCGCCGGTTACC
>NZ_LZMP01000033.1:0-40471 GCF_001691435.1 Gordonia sp. UCD-TK1
CCAGCGGGGGGGTGGGCGGCTCGCCCAGCGGCTCGGTGCCGGCTCAACCAGCGGGGGGTGGGCGGCTCGCCCAGCGGCTCGGTGCCGGCTCAACCGGCGGGGGGGTGGGCGGCTCGCCCAGCGGCTCGGTGCCGGCTCAACCAGCGGGGGGTGGGCGGCTCGTTGCCGGCTCAACCAGCTGGGAGTGGGCGGCTCGCCCAGCGGCTCGTTGCCGGCTCAACCAGCTGGGGTGGCGGCTCGTTGCCGGTTCAACCAGCGGCCGGCTGCTAGTTCGACCAGCGCGGGGTCGAGGGGGTGATTGCTCGGCCCCGCGCTGGACTTGTCGGCGGCTCCGCCGAGAGGCGAGGAGCCGGCGCGACCGCCAAGTGGCTCGGTAGGGACGTTGGATACGTTGTCGTCGGTCGGCTTTCAGCTGTCAGGCTGCCGCACCGGACTCGGCGTCGCTCGAATCAGACGAGGTGTCACTATCGGTGTCTGACACGTCTGAGGTGTACTCGGCCGGAGTCGATGTGTCGGCATCGGAGCTTGTGTCAGACGGCTCCGAGTCCTCCGACTCGGGCTCTGCGGAGTGCCGTCCGCTGCCGGTGAGGCGGTGCCGCCCGCCCTCAGACGGGGTCGATTCCGGAGTTGTGTCCGAGTCTGCGTTCTCGTTCTCGGGTGCGCGATGGCGTCCTCCGGACGGGGTCACCTCGGCGGGGGCGTCAGAGCTCTCGATCTCGGCTGGCGCGGGCGACTCGGTCAGCGGTTCGCCCAGGTCCGCCGGTTCCGCGAGACGCGCGGTGACCGCGTCCTCGTCGTCGGTCGACGAAGACTCCACCGGCACCGCGGCGTTCGACTCGGTCGGCGTCACCAGCGGGTAGAAAGCGTTGTTGACCGCGTCCCACCGCTCGAGATCGGCAGCGCTCGGTTCGATGCCCACCGCGTCGTTGAGGATCATCGCGACCAACGTGAGCGGGTGGTGTTTCGGCTGATAGACGACGTACGTCGTATTGCCGTCGCGGCTTTTCATCGTCGTCGGCGCTGTGGTGTAGTCGATGAGATTGCCGTAGTTCTCTTCGCCCAGGCCCGAATGGATCGCGATGAAGCCGGCCGCGTTGACGAGCAGGGAACTCACCGGCCTGAGCGTTCGCCACTGGAAGTTGGCAACCGGATCGCCGACCACGATGACGGAAACCACGGGGAGATCGTCGCCGGTGGCGCCGGGATCGCGGGCTCCGTTGCTCTCGGCGCCGAACAGTTCGAACACTGAACCGACGACGTTGTTGTCGGCCCACGCCTTCAGGCCCCACGGGCTCCGCGGATCGGAGATGAGCAGGATCGTCGAGTTGTCGACGTCGATCCCGTTCGGCTGACCGACCGCGATCTCCGCAGCATTGCCCAGGGCTTCGGCGCCTTGCGAGTAGCCGGTGTAGACGACGTACGGCTGCCCCTCGGTCTGCTGTGCGAACGCCCGCATGACTTTGAGGTTGTTGTCGACGGCGACATCCCGAGAGGCGTCGTAACTCGGGGCGAAGAGCGGCAGAACTGCGCCGGACCGGCCCGAGACAATGGGGCCTAGTGCTTCGGGGTACTCGATGACCAAGACCTGACGACCGGCACGGAGTCCCCTGATGCGCGGGAACAGGGTGCCGTCGTCGGTTCCGGGGGTCACTACCACGATTGTGTCCCCGTTGACATGAGGGAACGTCGTCGACAGCCAGTCCGGACCGAGCCCGTCGTCGGGTTCCGCGGGTCGGAACACGCCGTCGTCGTTCAGTCCCTCGATGGTGGCCAGGGTCTCGGCCGAAATCACCGGCGCGGCCGACGCGGTTGTGGGCAGTGCAGTCGGTACGACCATGCCGAGGCACAGCGCGCAACCCACCGTGGACGCGCGCAGCGTCCGTCGAAATCCGTTCATGTCTTCCCGCCCTTGCCCCCGCCGCCGACCTGATCACCGGCCATTGGCATGTTTGATTCGGTCTCCACGATCGTGAAACCACGTCAAATGTTCGCAGCCGCAAGGAAGAAGGACAAGTTACCGGCTAGTTTTCACCCGATCAGGGGAACGCTCGTGTTTGTCAGAACGGGGGTGGGTCCAACCGGTCGAGTTCTTCGCGGGCTCGCTTGTTTCGGGCGCGTTCTTGTCGCCGGCGGGCCAGTTTGGCGTCCAGTCGGCTGTGCGTGCGCTCCGGGTTGACGGCGGTGATCACCCGTGGGGTGGGTGGGGCTTGGGCGGCTTGTTCGAACCGGATACGCCGCAGGTTGGGGAAGGTGTCTTCCAGGGTTTCGGCGTCGCCGGGCAGGGTGACCCCTTCGGGGGTCTCGTATTCGGTGACCAGGCGTCCGTCGTCGTCGCGGTATTGCACATCGACCCAGTCCCCGTGGGTTTTGAACAGGTGACCGGGACGGCATTTTGCGTTGAGGTTCTCACTCGACGTCGCCCCACCCCGGGCGGGGTCGGTGTGGTCGTACTCGGTGACGTGATCGAGATCGCACGCGAACGCTGAACGGGTGCAGCCGGGTTCGGTGCAATATCCGTCCCGCACCCGCACGAAATCAGCACACGACGCGGTGGGCCGATACCCGTTGCCGGGGTGCGTAGCCGGATACACCACCGCGACACTCGCGGTGGTCTCGACGGGTCGATCGGGTTCGGCTGCGTCCGTTTTATTTCCGCCGCGGGTGCCGGTCGTGGCGGCGTCTGCTCGGGTGTCCTCGGCTGGTGCCGGGCGCTGGGCGGTCCGCCGCTGGTCGGCGTCGTTGTTGCTGGGGGCCACGTAGGTGGGTTGGGTGCGGGCGGGGGTGACCGGGGACAGCGTGGCGTCGGGGCGGGCGGCGAGGTCACGGACATGCTCGTCGCTGATGATGCCGTGTTCGTCGAGAAACCCGACCCCGGGTGCCCCGGCCAAGGTCGCGGCATCGGTGACCACATGGATCACGACCTCGGCGCGGACCGCGTCGAGGACGCTCTGCGGGTCCGGGATGTCGGCGGTGCACGGCTGTTCATCGTCGCACTGGCAGTCGAAGCTGGTGCGGGTCAGCAGGGCGAACATCGCATCGGATCGTCGTATCCCCTGGGTGCGGCCATCCCGCTTGCAGACCGAGTCGGCGAGGATGGCGACGGCTTTGGCCGAGATCCGCACATTCTCCGCCGACATCACCGCGGTGAGTTCGGCAGTGCCGTCGGGCAGTTCGTGGGTCCACACCCCACGTTGATCCATCGCGTCTTTGCGGCGTTGCCGTACCGCGTCGGGGTCGTGGCGGAAGACCAGGCGGTCGACCATGTCGCGCAGGCGCGCTCGGTCCCACACACCTGTGCGGCGGCGCACGGTGTCGGCGATCTCGGCATCCAACGCGGGGGTGATGGGGTCATCGGTGGGGATCAGTTCGGTGCGGGAGATGACCAACCGGATCTGCCACTGCGACAGGACCCCGTCACGCAGCGTGTCCGCTACCTCGGGTAGCCGATCGCGCAGTGCGATGGCCTCGTCGATCAGGGTTTCGGCGTGCCGGCGCGACACCCCGGCTTGGCGGGCGATGCGGGCGACGCAGTCGGCGTGGCCGTCCATCACGAACCCGGACGCGCTGGTGGTGATCAGGCGGTCGGTCATCGCCGCGATCGTCTGATAGCGGTGCCAGGCGAGGTAGGACTCGCCGCGTCGTGTGGCGTCGAGGCCGGCCATCAACATGACCATGTCGGTCTCGGCGGCGTGGGCAGGATCGACCCCGGCGGTGTACTCGCTCGGTAGATCGGTCCACGCCTTCACTACGCCCCCCGACGCCTGTTCGACTCACCCCTTTTCGGGGTGTGTTCTGTTACCAACCAATCTAAACCCGATCACCGACAATTCCGGATGAGTCTCCACAGGAGTGACATCGTTGTCGACGAAATGTGCTCTGGGCGTTGCGGTATGGTGCCGTCCGGGTTGGCGGCGGCTGAGATCGTCGGGTCGCCAGGTGGTTTCGACACGGCGACTCGCCTRGCGGCTCGTTGCCGGCTCAACCAGCGGGGGTGGGCGACTCGCCTAGCGGCTCGTTGCCGGCTCAACCAGCGGGGGTGGGCGACTCGCCTAGCGGCTCGKTGCCGGCTCAACCAGCGGGGGTGGGCGCCTCGCTCCGCTCGGGGCCGGCTCAACCAGCGGAGGGTGCCAGCTCGACCAGCGGCAACGGCGCAATCGTGCCGCTTCCGTTCGTCGGACCGGCCATACTCATTCGATGAGAACTCGCACGACCAGGGTGGTCGTCCGCAGCGTGTACGGCACCGCCGCCGTCGAATGGTTCTTGATCCTCGCGATCGCGACGATCATCGTCACGCGTCTGTATCTGCATCTCACCGGGTATCCGCAGGTCGGCAGCGGAACACTGCACATCGCGCACGCGCTGTGGGGTGGCGCGCTGATGATGCTGGCGCTCATCACCGGATGGCTGTTCCTCGGGGCGACGGCGCGGATCATCGCGATCGTGCTGGGCGGTATAGGTTTCGGGTTGTTTCTCGACGAGGTCGGCAAGTTCGTCACCCGCTCCAACGATTATTTCTACGGGCCGTCGGCGGAGATCATGTACGTGCTCGTCGTGATGATCCTGTTGATCAGCCGCGTCGTCCGGGATGTCAAGCGGCCCACCGGCGCCGAGGCGCTCGCCAATGCGGCGGTCATCGCGGCCGACGGTGTCGCGCACGGGCTTCCGGAACGTCGTCGACGCCAGGCCGAAGAGTTTCTCGTGGTGGCCGAGGGCAAGGGGCTCGACGCCGAGACGATCGGTCACATCCGAGCGCTCCTCGAATCCAGCGAGGGTACGCCGGACCGGTTGATGCGACTCCGCGACCGGGCGGTCGCCCTGATCCCGGACTTCTTCCGCAGTCCCCGATGGATTCCGGTCGTCGGGTGGGGGTTGGTCATCGCGGCCGCACTCACCGTCATCGTCGGCGTGCTGAGCTTCTACTTCTCCGGAGACCGCAGCGAAGAACTCGACATCTACATCGAACTCACCGGCAGCACGCCCGCCACCTGGATTCTGTTGATCAGCGGGATCGCGACACTCGCCCTGGCGCTTCCGGCGATGGTCGCGCGCCGGCGCGGTGTGGAGCCGGCCGGGCCGCTACGAGGGCTGCGTATCGCCGCCCTGGTGTTCATGCTGTCGAACGCTCTCGTCGACTTCGCGCTCGAGGGCTTCGGTGCCCTGTTCAACCTCGCCCTGGGCTTGTTCGCCCTCAGCATCGTGAGTTTCCACCTCGCGCAGGCGTCCGTCGCGTCGGACGGCAGTCGTGATCAACTGAGGGTGTGACTCATCTCGATCGGACTGTGGCTGCCGCGCGTGTCGAGGGCTTCGACCGGCGGACCGCGGACGTCCCCGGCGCACGGGCCGCCTCGGTCGTCCTCGCGGTAGCGGAGAAGGACGGCCGTCAGGGGATCTGGCTGTGCAAGCGTCCCACGACGATGCGACGCCACGCCGCCCAATTCGCACTTCCCGGTGGCCGGCTCGACCCCGGCGAGGACCACGTCACGGCCGGCCTGCGCGAACTCGACGAAGAACTCGGCATCCAGCTGCCGCCGAGCTCGGTGCTCGGGGCGCTCGACGACTATCCGACGCGCTCGGGTTTCGTGATCACCCCGATCGTCTGCTGGGCCGAGGAATACCAGGAGCCGACGCCCAATCCCGACGAGGTGGCGCTGCTGTTCTTCGTCACCTTCGAGGAACTGCTCGTCGAACCGCGGTTCCTCACGATCCCGCAGTCGGATCTCCCGGTCATCCAGCTGCCCATCGTCGGGTCCCTCGTCCACGCGCCGACCGCCGCGGTGATCTACCAGTTCGCCGAGGTGGTCCTGCGGAACCGGCAGACACGGGTCGACGGCTTCGAGCAGCCGGTTTTCGCCTGGAAATAGCCGCTCAGCCGGCGACGAGTCGCTGCTCGGCCCGACGCACGTAGGGCCGGGCTCCCGTGTCGCGGGCCACCCGGACGGCATCCTGCAGGTCGGCGGTTCCATCCAGCCCGACGACCTCGCGCGCGGTTCCGCGGTACAGCGTCGCGGGTCCCAGACACACGAGTCCGGGCCATTGCACCACCAGGCCCGACGACCAGTCGGCGGTGAACGGCTCGATGCGGCGGCAGATCTCACCAGCGGCGTCGCGGTGACGGGAATCGCGAGACACCGCGTAGAGCGTCTCGATGAGCAGTGGAACGCGCGCCACCACGCGCGAACCGGCCCACTGGTCGGCGTCCGCGGTCAGCTCCGTCGCGAGTTCGAGGGCACGGTCGAGGTCGCCGCTCTCGGCGGCGCCCAGTGCGATCACCAGGGTGAAATCCTCGTCCACCTCTTCCGCGAGCGCATCGAACGGCGGCAACGCCGAGGCGAGCTCGCCGCGGTGCCACGCGGCGATCGACGCGCTGGTCGCCATCGACGACTCGGCGAGAAGTCGTGCACGGTCGGACAGCCCGCCGACCGTCGCAGCGAACCTCTGGGTCAGTGCCGTGCTGGTGTCGTAGTCGCCGTGCAACAGCGCGATCATCACCTGCCACCACACCTGCATCGTCTCGACATCGGTGCCGCCGATACGTCCGGCGAGCCGGGTGAACTCGGTGGACAGGCGTCGCGCCAGACGCAGATCAGCCGCCTCCAACGCGCAGACGCGTTGCAGATGCAGCGCGGTGGCGCGTTTGTGGAGGTCGCCGGCCGACAGTTCGTACAGCTCCCGGGCGATCTTGCGTCGATCCGCCAGACGGTCGGGAACCCACCGGACGAGGAACTCGGCGAGGGCGATCTCGAAATCCACGGCACCGCTGTGGTGGACGACCCGTGCGGCACCGAGATGGTCGTCGGCGCCCGGCAAGCCGAGGACGGTCAACCGGGCTGCCTCCGATGCGTGAAGGCGCGCAACCACTTCGGGGTCCAGGGCCTCGCCGTGTGTCAGTGCCTCGCGGGCGAGCGCGGCGTGATCGGCCTGGACGACGCCGTAACCCGACCAGTAGCCCGCGACCCCGTTCGGTGCCGAGAGCAGTGCGGTCTCGGCGAGGGCGGGCCAATCCCGCGTCAGCCGACTCACCGTCGCCGCCGATTCGAAAGAGTCCGCAGCCGAATCGAACTCCCCGATGCGCAGCGCGGCGGCGCCGGCGATCCGGCGCAATTCGACGGTCGAGTGGGAGTCGAGTCCGGGCAGACCGAGACCACGTCGTGCCAGGTCGAGCGCACGATGATCGGCCGTTGCCGAGAGTGCGCGGTGAGCCGCCCCGATGCATGTGCGAGCGGCGACGGCGGTCGAGTCCTCGTCGACGGCGCACTCGACGCGGTGCACGGCCAGTGACTCGAGATCGTCGGGACGCACCGCTTCGAACGCAGCGGCGAGCCGCGCGTGCGCCTCGATCCGTTGCTCGCGCGAGAAGATGTCGGCGAGACCCTTCGTGACGCTCGCAAGCTCGCTCCTCAGGGGGCTGGTGAGCCCGCTGCGGACTGCCTCGTCGGCCACGCCCTCACCGAGGGTGCGGGCCACCTCGGTGAACACATCGTCGGGGAGATCGCCGCCTGCGATCGTCACGGCCGTGACGAGCGAACGAGCGGCAGGGGAGAGATCGTCGAACCGCGTCGAGTACATCGATCGGGCGGGATGGTCCCGGTCCGGCGGCGCCCCGGTCCAGGCGATGGCGCACAGTTGTTGCACCACAGCAGGATTGCCGAATGACTGCGCGACCAGCGCGTCAGCGTCGACCCGGCCCGTGTCACCGAGCTGCTCGAGACGCCGAACGATCAACGCGCGCACGTCGTCGGAGCCGAGTTCGGTCAGACGCACCTCGGCGACCGGCCCGTGCCGGTTCAGTGTCGACCGGAGGATCTCGACGGTCTCGGCGTCGGGGTCGCGGCAGGTGACCAGGACCGTCATCGGTGCCTGTCCGATACCTGCAAGCACGCGTCCCAGCACAAGAGCCGAGTCGGCGTCGAGCCACTGGGCGTCGTCGACAAGTAACACCGACCGCCCGTGCTCGGCGACGTCGGACCAGATGCGGGCGGTGAGGTCGGCGACGATTCGCGCCGTCGGTACGGAGACCGGGGACTCGCCGAAGAGTTCCTCGAGGCCGCCGAACGTCGGTCCGGGCGGGCCGGGTCGGCCGATGAAACGGCGGGCCGCGGCACTGTGCCGTGCGATGAGGTGCTCGACCAGCGCGGTCTTCCCGATGCCCGACGGGCCGATGAGGACCACACCCGCGGGACGGTCCGCGCCGGTTTGCCAGACCTGTTCGAGCACTGCGTGTTCGGCGACTCGGCCGATGAGTTCGCGTACCGGCTGCGGCGTGGCGGAGGTGGCGGAGAGCGGCGAGACCGCGGGAGACGGGTCGAGCAGGTCGTCTTCCAGCGCGACCGTGTCGGGATGCGGATCGAGACCCAGGTCGTCACGGAGGGCCTGCCGGAGTCGGCGCAGTACGCCGAGGGCGTCGACCGTGCGTCCGTCGTCGTGCAGCGCACGGGCGAGGGTCCGCGCGGCGCCCTCGCGGTAGGGGTGCCGTTGACACAGCGGCGTCAGCAACGCGACCGAGCGACGGTACTCGCCGACCGTGCGCAGCGCGTCGGCTGCGGTCTCGGTGAACTCGGCACGTATCTCCGCGAGCCGGACGAGTTCGGGTGCGATGTCGGCGATGTCGGCGATCTCCGGAAGCGGTTCGCCCCGCCATAGTTCGAGCGCTCGGCACAACACCTCGGCGCCGGCCCGGGGGTCGGACCGGATGAGCTGCAATCCCTCCTGGCCGAACTGGTCCAGCAGATCGAGGTCGGTGACTGCGCCGTCGCAGTGCAGTAGGTATCCCGCGGGGACGGTGTCGATGCGGACGACGCCGGTCGGGGCGAGCGAGCGTCGAAGCCGGGACACATACCCGTGCAGCGTGCTCGCCGCCGACGCCGGTGGACGACCACGCCACAGGAGCTCGGTCACCCGCTCAGGCGAGCACGCGGTCCGTTCCGCGGCGAGGATGGCAAGCAACTCGGCGTGCTTGCGGGCTGTCATCGGGATCGGCGACCCGTCGGCAGCCGTGACCGACAGTGGACCCAGGACCCGGATCGCCAGATGTGGTTCAGAAGCCAACTCACGCGCCGTTCGTCGGGTCGCACCAGTCGCGCACAAGGCTAACACCAGCGCGGGTTGTCAGCGTTGCCGTCATGACAACCACTGCACACACCCAGAACCAGAACCACGACGCGTCGGATGGCGACACACCCGGCCCGTTCCGCAGCCCGAGCTGGCCGGTCCTACGCCATCTCAGCGGCGGGGCCCTGACCCTCGGCGGAGTCGCCTGCATCGCCGGCGGGACGTTGCATCCCATCGTCGACGGCGAGGCCCACTCCGTGGAGGCGCTGCAAGCGGTGGGCTCACCGTGGGCGCAGATCCTGCTCGCCGTCGGCACGACGCTGCTACTGCTCGGCCTGCCCGGGATGTACGCGTGGCTGGCACCCCGGATCGGGATCGCCGGGCTGATCGGCCTCGTCGCCTACGCGGTCGGCAATCTCGTCACCGCGACCGGGCACCTCATCGTCGAGCTGTTCGTCGCGTACCCGTTCGCGAATGACCCGGACAAGGCCGCGCTCATCGCCGCCGACGACTCGATGCTGGGCACCACCGCGTTCGAGCTACTCAACACGGTCGGCGGGCTCGTGATGCTGGTCGGTATGGGGATGTTCGGCGCCAGCCTCATCCGCAACCGGGCGGTCCCGCTCTGGATCGGCATCCTCACCGTCGTCGGCATGGTCGGTTTCATGCTGCCGATTCCCGCGGTCGCCGGAATCTCGGGATTCATCTACGAGGCGCCGCGTGGAATCGCCATCGCCGCGATCGGAGCACTGATGGTTCGCCGGTGATGTAGATCACAACGCCGGTGGGGATGAAATCGGACCGCGGTCCGGTTAGTGTCTGGTGATGGGTCGCGAAGGCCCACCAGCCATCGATCGAGACCCGAACCGAAAATTTCTGGAAGGACCACGACATGACCTCCGCCACCACCGTCAAGGCACCCATCCCCGCCGGCACCTGGACCATCGACACCGTGCACTCCGCGGTGAACTTCTCCGTGAAGCACCTCATGGTCAGCAAGGTCCGCGGCAGCTTCGACACCTTCTCCGGCACCATCACCGTCGACGAGAACGGCACCCCCGCCGTCCAGGCCGAGATCGACGTCACCTCGATCAACACCCGCAACGAGCAGCGCGACGGCCACATCAAGTCCGCTGACTTCTTCGACGCCGAGAAGTACCCGAAGGCCACCTTCGTCTCCACCGGCGTCCGCCAGAACGGCGACGACTACCTCCTCGACGGCGACTTCACCCTCAAGGGCGTCACCAAGCCCGTCACGCTCGAGCTCGAGTTCGAGGGCACCAACCCCGGCATGGGCCAGGGCGCCGTCGCCGGCTTCGAGGCGAAGGTCGTCATCAACCGCAAGGACTTCGGCATCGACATCGAGATGCCGCTCGAGGGCGGTGGCGTCGTCGTCGGCGACAAGATCACCATCACGCTCGAGATCGAGGCCCTGCAGGCCTGATCCGCACGATCCCCGATGGACCGGCACCGTGAGGTGCCGGTCCATTTGTGGTTTCGACACGCCGCGTGGCCGCTTCGCGTCCGCGTGGCGGCTCAACCAGCGGGGGATGGCCGCGTGGCCGCTTTGCGTCCGCGTGGCGGCTCAACCAGCGGGGGATGGCCGTGTGGCCGCTTTGCGTCCGCGTGGCGGCTCAACCAGCGGGGGATGGCCGTGTGGCCGCTTCGCGTCCGCGTGGCGGCTCAACCAGCGGGATGGTCGGCTCTCCCTTGGGTAGGCTTCGGGGAACGCCGTCAGGCAGGAGAAGCCGATGGGACGACCACGCCGGACCCGTCGTGGTGTGCCGTGGACACGTCTGCGCCGACGCACCGCGGGTTTCTTGTGGGGCACCTCGACGGTTCCGAGCCCCCGGGGATGGGCCCGGATCGGCCCGCCCATGCGCAGCAAGATCGCCCTGCACGCCACCGTCACCGCGATGACCGCCGTGATCGCCAGCAATACGGTGATCGGCGTCGAGACCTTCTTGCTCGTCCAACTCGCCTTCAACGGCGGCCAACTCACCTTCGACGAGACGCTGGGCGCGCCGAATTTTCCCGTGGTCGTGGGTGCGATCATCGTCGGCATCCTGACGAATCTGCTGCTGGGGATGCTGGCCGTCCGGCCCCAGCTGCGCTGGTTCATCAGCTGCCAACCCGCCGACCATGCCCGTCGACGCGCCGTACAGCGGATACCGATCGTGCAGCTCGGAGTCACGGTCGTCTCGTGGAGCGCGGCGGCGCTGTTCTACGTGTTCATCGCCGAAGAGCTCACGACCGCGACCGTCGCCGGCGTCGCGGTCGCATTCGCGCTGGCCGGTATGTCGAGTGCCTGTCTCACCTATCTGTTCGCCGAACGCGCCGCCCGCCCCCTGGCCGTCGTCGTCCTCGAGGACTTCCCCACGAACCACGTCATGAACGGTGTGCGCGTGCGGATGCTGGCCGTGTGGGCGGTGAGCTCGGCGGTGCCGATGGTCGGTTTGTTGACGGTCAACGCGGGGCGCTGGACCGGTCTGCTGCCCGATGTCTACGGCGCGGTCGACTGGACGACCGTGATCCTCTGCCTGGTGGGCCTCGCATCCGGAGCCCGTGTCATCGCGCTTGTGGGGCAGGCGATCACCGATCCGCTGACGGAGATGCGCCGGGCGGTGCACCGCGTGGACCACGGTGACTACAAGGCTCGCGTGCCCGTGTACGACTCCTCGGAACTCGGTGTGCTGCAACACGGTTTCAACAGGATGGTCGAGGGTCTCGCCGAACGGGACCGCATGCGTGAGATATTCGCGCGACACGTCGGCGACACCGTGGCCGAGCTCGCGATCTCCGACGGTGTCGGCATGCACGGCACCAACACTCGCGTCGGTGTCTTGTTCGTCGACATCGTCGGCTCGACGGGGCTGGCGCAGCAGCGTAGTCCCGACGACACCGCCGCCCTGCTCAATGCCTTCTTCAGCATCGTCGCCGACGTCGTCGATCAACATTCGGGCTTCGTCAACAAATTCGAGGGCGACGCCGCGCTCGCCGTCTTCGGCGCGCCCGTCGAGATCGACGACCCCGCGGGCGCCGCGCTCGGCGCCGCCCGCGACCTCGCCGACCGGCTCGCCAGCAGCCTCGACATCCGTTGGGGGATCGGCGTTTCCTACGGGGAGGCGTTCGCCGGCAACATCGGCGCCGAACGACGCTACGAGTACACCGTCATCGGCGACCCGGTCAACGAGTGCGCACGGCTGTCCGACATGGCCAAGACCGGACGCATCCCGGCTCTGGCCAGCGGCGCGGCGATCGACGCCGCCGGCGAGGAAGCGCAGGAGTGGAAGCTGCTCGGCACGCGGATCATGCGCGGCCGCTCCGAGCCCACCGCCTTCCATGCGCCGATCGAACTCGTCGAGCGGTTGGGGACGTCGACCAACCTCATCGCGGAATTGCTACGGCCCGCACGTCGCATCGTCGGCGCCAACCCGTTGCGGCTGACCACATTCTTCGGCGGGTGACTCGTTGACGCCTTCCGGGTGTGTCAATAGCGTGGGTCGCACGAGCCCGGCGTCGGTGCCGGGCGAGACAACGCATCCCAGGGGGTCGCGATGAGTGGTTGGACGACAGCGGACGTGACGGACCAGACGGGCCGGACGTTCGTGGTGACCGGCGCCAACAGCGGTCTCGGGTATCAGACCGCGAAGGTGCTCGTCCGCGCCGGTGCCGAGGTGGTGCTGGCGTGCCGGAACACCGCCAAGGCCGATGCCGTGGCGTCGGAGCTGGGGCCGAAGGCGACCGTCGCCAAACTGGACCTCGCCGACCTCGAATCCGTGCGAGCCTTCGCCGCCGGGGTGACCGGCGCCGACGTGCTGATCAACAACGCGGGACTGATGGCGGTCCCGTTTCGACGCACCACCGACGGTTTCGAGATGCAGATCGGCACCAATCATCTCGGGCATTTCGCTCTCACGGCGCTGCTGCTGCCGAAGATCACCGAACGGGTGGTCACCGTGTCGTCGACGATGCACCAGATCGGCGACATCCAACTCGACGACCTGAACTGGGAACAGCGCCGCTACCGGCGCTGGCGGGCCTACGGCGACTCCAAGATGGCCAACCTGATGTTCGGCAAGGAGCTCGCCGCACGGCTGGCGGCGGCCGGGTCGTCGAAGAAGTCGTTGATCGCCCATCCGGGTTACGCCTCAACGGAATTGCAGGGCAGAAGCGAGAACTTCTTCGACTTCTTCGCGAAGCTGGGCAACAAGCTGCCGATCGCCCAGCCGGCGGCCGACGGGGCGCTGCCCCAGCTGTACGCGGCGACCCTGCCGGATGCGAAATCCGGGACGTTCTACGGGCCGACGCAGTTCTTCGGGGTGCGCGGCGCCCCCGGACGCAGCGGTTACAAGAAGGCCGCCGACGACGTCGAGTTCCGGACCGCGCTCTGGGAGGAATCGGAGCGGCTCACGGGGGAGAAGTTCGACGTCGGGGCCGTCGGCTGAGAGCCGAGTCACCGCCTCGTCCGTTCCCATGATCGGACGAATGATGTTCGAGATAGAGAACTTCGGACGCTTGCGTGCCTTAGATTTCTCGGCATGACTCTCTCGAAACGTTCCTTGCGCATCGTCCTGGCCGGAGCGTCATGCGTTGCCGGCGCGACCTTCTCCACCGTCGCGGCCCCGTCGGCATCGGCCGAACCCACCGGTTGCGTCGCCGGGGCGGCCGTCGTCGTCGCCGCGTCCTACTGCAGTGGTGGTACGGGGGAGCATCGGGTGCAGGCTGCATGTCTGGACTCGACCATGGTCGCGACACTCACCAACGCAAACGGCCCCTGGCGCGCACCGGGGCAGCTGTCGGTCGTGACCATCGGCGCTCAGACGAACGTCGGGAAGTGCATACTCCCCGTCATCGCGATCACGGGCGTGCGGTGATCCTGGCGCGCACCCTGGTTGCCGGCGCCCTGTGCGTCGGCAGTGCTGCGCTGTCGGCGGTGTCCGCGTCCTCGGCATCGGCCGAACCCACCGGTTGCGTGGCGGGGTCGGCGATCGTCGTCTCGGCGTCGTGCTGCAGTGGTGGCACCGGTGAGCACCGGGTGGAGGCGGGCTGCATCGTTCCGGCGCTCTACGCCACGACCTTCGAAGCGTATGGGCCCTGGAGAAGCCCGGGGCAACTGTCGGTCGTGACCACCGGAGCGCCGACGAGAGCGGGGGAGTGCATTCTCCCCATCCAGGTCTTCGTCGGGGTGCGCTGAACCGGTTGAAAAAGGCCCGACTACTGGACGCTGAACGCGATGCTGTTCGACGCGCCCGAGATGGTGTCGGTGACGCGGATCGTGAAATCGCCTGCGCCCTTGAAGAAGTAGGACTTCACCGCGGTGCAGTCCTGGGTCTTGAACAGCGAGGCCTGCTTGGGGACCTTCGGTCCGGACAGGCGGACCTCCATGCGGCACTCGTTGCCGTCGACGATCGGCCCGGCGTCGATGATCGAGTTCCAGCGCACGCCCAGACGCGAGTTCTTCGGATAGGTGTTGGGCACGACGGCCGCGGTGTTGTTCGGTGTGTACACCCAGACGTTGATCGACTTGATGCCGTTCGGTGCGCCGGGGCGGCCGAGCTTGCCGTAGTGCGTGACCTTGTCGCCGCCGGACGAGCCGAGCGCGGCGCTGCCGGAGTCGAGGCTGCCGCTCGCGCTTCCGAAGAGTGTGTCGAGCGGGTTGGCGGTCGCCGGTGCGACGGGCAGTGCCAGTGCGGCGGTGGCGAGCAGGGCGGCGGCGATACGGGTGCGCTTCATCGACTTCTCTCGGTCCTCACGTTTATAACGAAATGATTAAAGCACGAGGATCGGCGTGTGCGTAGACAACTGCCCCCGCTGCTTGAGCCGGCACCGAGCGGAGCCCTGGACAGAGCAAGCGACGAAGGAGCGCGTCGAGGTCGAGGCGCCGTGTCGAAGCCACCCCCGCTGGTTGAGCCGGCCCCGAGCGGAGCGAGGCGCCGTGTCGAAGCCACTTGGTGACCGCCCCTGCTGGTTGAACCGGCTCCGAGCGGAGCGAGGCGCCGTGTCGAAGCCACTTGGTGACCGCCCCTGCTGGTTGAACCGGCTCCGAGCGGAGCGAGGCGAAGTGTCGAAGCCACTTGGTGACCGCCCCTGCTGGTTGAGCCGGCTCCGAGCGGAGCGAGGCGCCGTGTCGAAGCCACTTGGTGACCGATCCGCGAAACCTGCCAACGACCCTGTGGACAGACTCGCCACGATCCGCTGGCTGTGGAGGCATCGACCGATTTGTCGCAGCAATCCTCGACAGTCACACCATGAGTGGCTTTCTCTACATCCTCGAATGCTCCGACGGCACGCTGTACGTCGGGAGTACTCGGAACGTCGAGCATCGAGTCGACCAGCACCAGACCGGAAACGGCTCGCGCTACACGCGTCCTCGTCGGCCCGTCCGGCTCGTATTCCAGCAGGAGTTTCCCAACATAGGCGAGGCTTACGCGGCCGAGCGCCGTGTCCACGGCTGGTCTCGCGCGAAACGGTCCGCCCTCGTCGCAGGACGGTTCGACCTGCTTCCGGAACTGTCGCGCACGAATCCTGGGTAAAGCACTCGAACACACGTGCGACCTGGGTGTAGCCTGAAGTCATGTCTCTCGGCACCCAGGGCTCTTTGTTCTCCGAGCAATCAGCGGAGCCGACGCTCGGCGACCTGTCGACATCGATCTCGCGCCGTCCGCTGACCGAGGGTGCGTGGGTCGACCTGTGTCCCGGTTGGATCAGTGGTGCCGACGAGCTCTTCGACCGCCTCCGCGAATGCGTCCCCTGGCGGGCCGAGCGTCGTCGAATGTACGAGCGGGTGGTCGAGGTTCCGCGACTCGTCTCGATCTACCAGGCCGATCACCGATGGCCGGATCCGATCATCACCGATGCACGCGCTGCACTGACCAAGTACTACCGCGATGAACTGCCCGAGGGGTTCGCGACTGCCGGGATCAGCCTCTACCGCGACGGCAATGACTCGGTTGCGTGGCACGGCGACCGCATCGGCCGGGCATCCACACACGACACGATGGTCGCCATCATCTCGCTCGGTTCACCTCGGCCACTCATGCTCAGACCCCGCGGTGGCGGTCGGTCTCTGAAGTTCACCCTGTCGTCGGGCGACCTACTCGTCATGGGTGGCAGTTGTCAGCGCACCTGGGAGCACGCCGTGCCCAAGGTGCGCGGCGTCGGTGCCCGTATCAGCATTCAACTGAGGCCGCCCGGAGTGTGGTGATCTCGCCGATCAACACCGACCGGGCGCGGCGCGGACGCCGCGTGCGTCGAGGTCACCTCGCATTATCGGTCGCCAAGTGGCTTCGACTCGGCGCCTCGCTTCGCTCGGTGCCGGCTCAACCAGCGGGGGTTGGCCGAGCGTCGCGGGGAGGTCGCGTGCGTTGAGGTCACCTCGCATTATCGGTCGCCAAGTGGCTTCGACTCGGCGCCTCGCTTCGCTCGGTGCCGGCTCAACCAGCGGGGGTTGGCCGAGCGTCGCGGGGAGGTCGCGTGCGTTGAGGTCACTTCGCATTATCGGTCGCCAAGTGGCTTCGACTCGGCGCCTCGACCTCGACGCGCTCCTTCGTCGCTTGCTCGGCCCGGCGGCTTCGCTCGGTGCCGGCTCAACCAGCGGGGGTGGGCTCTGCTCGCCAAGTGGCTTCGACTCGGCGCCTCGACCTCGACGCGCTCCTTTGTCGCTTGCTCGGCCCGGCGGCTTCGCTCGGTGCCGGCTCAACCCGCGGGGGTCGGGTCAGCCGGCGCGTGTGGCGTCGGAGACCGGCGTGATCGGGAGGCGCAGCGCGCCGGGCGCGTGGGCGGGGACCGTCGGGCGGTGGGGCTCCACCGGCTCGACGGGCCGGTACGACGCACCGAGCTCGGGACGCGGGTCGGCCTCGCCGGCATTGGGCCACATCGCCAGGGCGCGTTCGGCCTGCGCGGTGATGGTCAGCGACGGGTTGACGCCGAGGTTGGCCGAGACGGTCGCACCGTCGACCACGTGCAGCCCCGGGTGGTTGAACACCCGGTGGTACGGGTCCACCACACCGTCGGCCGCCGACCGTCCGATCGAGCAACCGCCCAGGAAATGGGCCGTCATCGGGATGTTCAGTAGGTCGACGATGGAACCACCGGCGTCGCCGTCGATCTCGCGTGCGACGGCGCGCACCGCCTCGTGTCCCTCCGGGATCCACGTCGGCGGGGGATCGCCCTCGCCCTGCCGGCTGCGTAGCATCGGGCCGAAACGACCTCGGCGGGAGAACAACTCGAGCGAGTTGTCGGCGGTCTGCATGACGAGTGCGATGATGGTGCGCTCCGACCAGCGTCGTACCGAGAGGCCGCGCAGCGCGATCACCGGGTGGCGGACCATCTCGATCAGCGCCTGCAGCAGTCGCGGCAGCGGACCACCCCCGTCGACGAGGATGGCCTGCAGCATGCCGATCAGGTTGCTGCCCTTGCCATATCGCACGGGTTCGATGTGCGTGTGGTCATTGGGATGGAACGACGACGTGATTGCGACACCCTCGGTGTAGTCGATGTCGAGGTCGCGTGCGGTGGCGGCCAGGACCGCCTCGGAATTGGTGCGGACCACCTTGCCCAGGCGAGACGACAGCCCGGGCAGGTGGCCGCCCTGCTGCATGTCCAGCAGCAGCTTGTTGGTGCCGTAGGTGCCGGCGGCGAACACCACGTGATCAGCGGTGAATGTGCGGCGCCCACGGCGCGACCAGCGTCGGCCCGACCGGTGCGACTCCACGACGTACCCGTCGCCGGAACGCGGCCGGACGGTGTCCACGGTCGTCATCGGGATGATCTCGGCACCGGCCTGTTCGGCCAGGTAGAGGTAGTTCTTGACGAGCGTGTTCTTCGCTCCCACCGGACATCCCGTCATGCAGGCGCCGCAGTCGGTGCACCCGGTGCGTGCCGGGCCGGCGCCGCCGAAGAACGGGTCGTCGACCGTCTTGCCCGCCTCGCCGAAGAACACGCCGACCGGGGTGTGGACGAAGGTGTCGCCGACTCCCATCTCCTCGGCGACCTTGCGGATCACGCGGTCGGCGGGCGTCACTTTCGGATACGTGGTCACGCCGAGCATGCGTGAGGCCTGGTCGTAGTACGGGTCGAGCTCGGATGCCCAGTCGGTGATCGATCCCCAATGCGGGTCGTCGAAGAACGCCGGCAGCGGACGGTACAGGGTGTTCGCGTAGTTCAGCGATCCACCGCCGACGCCCGCACCGGCCATCACGAGCACGTCGCGCAGCAGGTGCATGCGCTGCACCCCGAACAGTCCGAGCGCGGGTGCCCAGACGTAGTCCTTGAGGCGCCAGCTCGTCTTGGGCAGCTCGCCGTCGGAGAAACGCCGACCGGACTCGATGACCGCGACGCGGTAGCCCTTCTCGGTGAGTCGCAGGGCCGCAACCGATCCGCCGAAACCGGAGCCGATGACGATGGCGTCGTAATGGTCAGGGGTGGAACTCACGGTGCGACGGTCCTCTCGGTGTCTGGTTCGGTGGCGTCGGATGCAGTGTCTGATCCGGTGGTGACGGCCTGGTCGACGGGTGCGGCGGGGATCGCGGCGTCGAAGCGGTGGTCGGTGGGTTCGAAGGACGACATCATCCGGCGGAAGTCGCTCGTGAACTTCGGCCACATCACCGAGTTGCGACCGGTGGAGTCGAGATACCAGCTCGAGCATCCACCCGAATTCCACACGGTGCGTTCGAGTTCGGGATCGAGCTCGGAGTTGTAGCGGTCCTGCGCGTCTTCGGTGACCTCGAAGGTCGACCGGCCGCTACGCGAGAGTTCGGCGAGGGCCTTGCTCATGTAGTACGCCTGCGGCTCCAGCATCAGCACGATCGAGCTGTGACCGAGATTGGTGTTGGGGCCGTACAGGAAGAACAGATTCGGGAAGCCGTGGACCTCGACCCCGCGGTAGGCGCGCGGCGAACCCTTCCACGCCTGGGCCAGGGTGCGGCCGTCGCGCCCGGTGATCGCCGACGCGATGGGCGGCTCGGTGGGGGTGAACCCGGTCGCGAAGACGACCGTGTCGACCTCGTGCTCGCGACCCTGGTCGTCGACGGCGCCGCGTGCGGTGAGGCGGGTGATCGCGCCGGTGACGGTCGCGTTGTCCTGCTGGAGGGCGGGGAACCACTTGTTGGTCAACAACATCCGCTTGCAGCCGATGGTGTAGTCGGGGGTGAGCCGACGACGCAACGCGCGGTCGCGGACCTGGACACGCAGCTGGGCCAGCGCGATGGTCTTCGCGATCGGCAGCAGCTTGGGGTTGCGGGCCATCATGAGGACGTAGGCCTCGCGATAGGTCCACACCATCCGCCGGACCAGTCGGTGGATACCGGGAACCCGACGATAGAGCGCGCGTTCGAGGGTGCCGATGTTGCGGTCCAGACGCGGGACGACCCAGGCGGGGGTGCGCTGGAAGACCGTGAGATGCCCGACCTCGTCCACGATCTCGGGCACGATCTGGATCGCCGACGCGCCGGTGCCGACGATCGCGACGCGTCGACCGTGCAGGTCGTGGGAATGGTCCCAGTCGGCGGAGTGGAACATCGTGCCGGTGAACTCGTCGGCGCCGGGGACGGTCGGCAGGCCGGGTTCGGACAGCGCACCGGGCGCCGCGACCAGGTAGCGGCACCGGATCTCACCGTCGGTCGTGTCGACGACCCACTCCTGCGTGCCACCGTCCCAGCGCGCCGACGTCAGCGCGCAGTTGTATCGGATCTGATCGGCGAAATCGACTGCGACCGAGCGTAGATACCGATGGATCTCGTCGCGACGCCCGTAGGTGTGCGACCACTCCGGGTTCGGCGCGAACGACAACGAGTACAAGGACGTCGGGACGTCGCAGGCCGCGCCCGGGTAGTCGTTCTCGCGCCAGACACCACCCGCGCCGTCGCCGCGCTCGATCGCCAGGGTCTGCAGCTGCGGATGGTCCTTTCGCAGACGATGCAGGGCGGCGAGGCCGCCGAATCCGACACCGACGACGAGGACGTCGACGCGCCGGGGCAGCGTGTCCTGCTGCGCGAGGGTCGGACTGGGTTCAGTCATGAGACAGGAGTTCCTTCCATACGGGCAGGAGTCGGTCGAGCAGCGCGCGGTCGGCGTCGGGCGAGCGCAGGATGCGCGACACCGCGAGTCCGCGTGCGAGTTCGATGGAGAGTTCGAGTTCCGCGGCGGTGTACCGGTCGCCGAACAACTCGGCACAACCGACGGCGAGGGCGTCGGAGACCTGTTGTTCGAGCGGGATGATCGCGGTTCGTAGCCCGACGTCGCAGCGGGCGGCGACCCACAACTCGAGAGCGGCGTCGAACAGCGGACCGCTGAACGCCTCGACGAGGATCTCGAGTCCCTCGTCGCCCGTGCGGGGCCGCGACAGGATCTCTGCCAGCCGGCGTTCGACGAGGTGCCCGACCGCGGCGACCACCAGCGATTCCCGGGTGGGGAAGTGATGCAGCAGGGCGCCGCGCGAGATCCCCGCGCGGCGGTTCACCTCCTGCGTGGTGGTGGCTGCGTAGCCGACGTCGACGAGGGCGTCGATGGCCGCGTCGAGGATGAGCGCACGGGTGGCCGCGGTGCGCTCGGCCTGCGTTCGACGACGCGGGGCTCGGGTGGGCTCGGTCACATCAGCGACGATATCACAAACAGTCCGGACTGCTTGTAAGTGTTGTGACCGAGGGCCGAAGACTGCCGATGGGATGTGCTGGAAAGTCCTCGTATTCGTGAGGATGACTGTCGGACAGATCCCGCGCTGACCGATCCCGCATAAGTTGGACCGCATGCGATTCGGACTCTTCATTCCCCAGGGCTGGCGTCTCGATCTCGTGGGTGTGGAACCTGCGGACCAGTGGGGGGTGATGTCGTCGGTCGCCGACCGCGCCGAGTCGGGCGGCTGGGACTCGATCTGGGTGTACGACCACTTCCACACCGTCCCGCTGCCCACCGACGAGGCCACGCATGAGGCGTGGACTCTCGTGGCCGCCCTGGCCGCCACCACGAGTCGGGTCGAGATCGGCCAGATGTGCACCGCGATGGGTTATCGCAACCCGATGTACCTCGCGAAGGTCGCCGCCACCGCGGACCTGATCTCCGGCGGTCGCGTGCAGATGGGCATCGGTGGCGGCTGGTACGAACACGAATGGCGTGCATACGGTTACGGATTCCCGTCGGCGGGTGAGCGGCTGGCGCGGCTCGACGAGGGAGTGCAGATCATGAAGCAGGCCTGGGAGACCGGACGGGCGACGCTCGACGGCAAGCACTACACCGTCGACGACGCCATCTGCGCCCCGCAGCCCACGGCTGGGCGGCTGCCACTATGGATCGCCGGCGGCGGGGAGAAGAAGACGTTGCGGATCGCGGCGAAGTACGCCGACTACACCAACTTCGACGGCACGCCGGACGGGTTCGCGCACAAATCGTCGGTCCTGCAACAACATTGTGCCGACCTCGCACGCGACTTCGAGTCGATCACCCGCTCGGCCAATTACAACGTGATGCTCGGCGAGACCGAGGCCGACGTGGAGCGCAAGCTCACCGACCTCGAGGCGCGGTTGAGCAATATCGTCGGACCCGACGCGGCGTCCGGCAGCATGGGCGCGTTCCGGGGGATGCCTGCGGTCGGGACGCCTGAACAGGTCGCCGAGAACCTTCGCGGGCTCGCCGACGCCGGGATGTCCTACGGGATCTGCTACTTCCCGAACATCGCCGTCGACCGCGAGGACCTCGAGATGTTCGAGCAGCGGGTGATCCCGGCGTTGCGCTGAGCCGCACTGCCCCGCCCGCTGGCCGAGCCTCCTTCCGCTGGCCGAGCTTGTCGAGGTCACCAAGTGGCTTCGACTCGGCGCCTCGCTGCGCTCGGGGCCGGCTCAACCAGCGGGGATGGTCGCCAAGTGGCTTCGACTCGGCGCCTCGCTCCGCTCGGGGCCGGCTCAACCAGCGGGTGTCGGGGCCGGCTCAACCAAGGGGGGCCGGCTCAACCAGCGGGAATCAGAGCCGGCGCAACCGCTCGGCGGCCTCGGCGATCACCTCGTCGCGTTTGGCGAAGGCGAACCGGAGCATGTGGTGCCAGGGTTCGCGGTCGTCGGTGAACACACTGACCGGCACCGCGGCCACGCCGATGCGTTCGGGCAGCGATCGGCAGAACTCGATGCCGTCGTCGACGCCGAGGGGGCGAGGGTCGGCGCAGACGAAATAGGTTGCCTCGCTGCGGTGTACGACGAAGCCGGCGTCGGACAGCGCGGTCGAGATCAGGTCGCGTTTGGCCTGCAGCCCCCGCGCCGACTCGCGGACCCAGTCCAACTCGTGCTCCAGCGCGTGCGCCACCGCGGGTTGGAACGGCCCGGAGCCGACATAGGACATGTACTGCTTCGCCGTCCGCGCCGCGGCGACGAGTTCGGGCGGACCGCTCACCCAGCCGACCTTCCAGCCGGTGCAGTTGAAGGTCTTGCCGGAGCTGGAGATCCGCAGGGTGCGTGCCCGCATACCCGGCAGCGCCGCGAGCGGGGTGTGCGTCCGTCCGTCGAAGACGAGGTATTCGTAGACCTCGTCGGTGACGGCGATGACGTCGTGCTCGACGCACAGCCGTGCGATCTCGGCGAGGTCGTCGGTCGACAGCACGGTCCCCGTCGGATTGTGTGGGCTGTTCACCACCACCATCGACGTCTTCGGTCCGAAGGCCGTGGCGAGACGGTCGCGATCCAAGCGGAAGCCGTCGCCGTCGGGGACCAGCGGCACGACGCGCCGCACACCCCCGGCCATCGCGACAGCGGCGGCGTAGGCGTCGTAGTAGGGCTCGATCATGATGACCTCGTCACCCGGCTCCACCAGACCGACGACGGCACCGGCGATCGCCTCGGTCGCGCCGACCGTGATCAACACCTCGCGGTCGGGGTCATAGTCCAGGCCATACCGGTCACGCTGCTGCCGCGCGACCGCGTGCCGCAACTCCGGCACACCGATACCCGGCGGGTACTGATTGCGACCGTCGCTGATGGCCTCGCGCGCGGCATCGAGCATCGATGCCGGCCCGTCGGTGTCGGGAAAGCCCTGTCCGAGGTTCACGGCGTTGTGCTCGACGGCCAGCGCCGACATCTCGGCGAAGATCGTCGTGGTGAACGGACGCAGGCGGTCGACTGTCCGGTTCGCGGATGACATGTTCCCACAGTGGCACAGGTCCTCTCTTCAACGGTCGCGGTGGGCGCTGCGGGGGTGACAGACTGACCCCAGTCGCCGACACGGGTGAGGAGGAGCGATGCCGCGCAATCCCGGCGAGCACTTCGCCGGCTACACCATCATCCGACTCGTCGGCCGGGGTGGCATGGGCGAGATCTACCTTGCGCGGCACCCGCACCTGCCACGGAACGAGGCGCTGAAGGTACTGCCCGCCGATCTCAGTCGCGACCCGATGTACCGGCAGCGGTTCGTCAAAGAGGCCGAGCACGCCTCGAGCGTCGTCCACCCGTCGATCGTGACGATCTTCAATTCCGGTGAGTACGACGGCCACCTGTGGATCGCGATGGAGTACATCGACGGCATCGACGCGCTGAAGCTGCTTCGGCAGAACCCGCGGGGACTCGACACCGCGACGGTGATCGCGATCGTGCGCGCGGTGGGCGCCGCGCTCGACCGGGCCCACGCGACCGGGCTGCTCCATCGCGACGTCAAGCCGGCCAACATCCTGCTGCAGGGCGCGGGTGGTCCGGAGCCGCGAGTGTTGCTCGCGGACTTCGGGATCGCCAAGTCGGAGCAGGACGTCAGTCATCTCACCTCGACCAACGTCTTCCTCGGCACCGTCGCGTATGCCTCACCCGAACAGTTGCTCGGCGATCCGGTCGACGGCCGCGCCGACCAGTACGCGCTCGCGGCCACCGTCTTCGAACTGCTCACCGGGCGGCCGCCGTTCCAGGGTGCCGGCACCGCGTCGATCATCGCCGGCCACCTGCAGGCGATGCCGCCGCGACCGTCCACCCTGCGTCCGGGTATCTCGGGCGATGTCGACGCGGTGTTCGGTCGCGCCCTCGCGAAAGAGCCGGACCGCCGGTACGGGTCGTGCCGCGACTTCGCCGTCGACCTCGAACGCGCGCTCACCGTTCCTCAGCTGTCCAAGGAGCCGACGGTGCGCGCACCGTCGCCCGTGCCGCCGGTTCCGGTGGCCCCGCCCGTTCCGGTGAACCCCGTGGCCTATCCGCAAGGGCCGCAGCAGTATTCGCCTTACCAGTCGCAACCGGGGGCCTACCTCGGCGGGTTCCCCTCGCAGGGTGGCTACGCGCCACCACCACCGAAGAAGCGGTCCGGGCTGCTGATCGCACTGGGGTCACTCGCGGCCGTCCTCGTTCTCGCGATCGCGGCAGGGGTCGTCTACGTCGCGACGCAGGTGTCGAGCGCCCCGACCGCGAGCGACACCTCGACGTCGCGCTCCATTACGGCCGCTGGACCGCAGACCCCGACCTCCGGCGCCGGCACGTCTGCTCCCCGCACCACCGACTCCTCCACGTCGCCGGTCAACGGACCGGGTGACGTGCAGGTCGGCGAGTGCATCGGCATCGCGACCGACGCCGCGTCGGCGACGAGCGTGAACGCGTCGAAAGTCGACTGCGACTCGGCCGGTCTCAACTTCTACACCGCCTCGAAGATCGCCGCGTCGTCGTCGTGCGCGAGCCCGCAGAACTCGACGCTCACCTTTCCGGGTAGCTCCGACAAGGTCTGTCTCACACCGAATTTCTACGAGGATCTGTGTTACCTGGTGCCGCTGTCGGGCGGCTCCCTCGCCGACTACCGGGAAGCCCCCTGTACGAGCGCCGCAACGGCGCAGACCGTCCTCGCCCGTGTCACGACGCGGTCGGATGCGTCGGTGACTTGCTCGGGCGAGGAGACGAAGTGGGCCTTCTACGAGCCGGAGTCGATCGGGTACTGCCTCGTAGAGATCTGACCCTTCGAGGCTCGTCGCTATCGCTCCTCGCACCTCAGGGAGCGGAAAGTGAGGCTCCTCCGCAAGCTCCGGGCGCTCCTCGGGGAGCACGGGGTCAAGTAGCACTTCAGGTGCTACCCTGCAGGAATGAGGACGATCGGTATCCGCGAGCTCAGGCAGCACGCCTCGCAGTATCTGGCGCAAGTCGAGGCCGGGGAAGAGTTGGCCATCACCAACCGCGGCCGCACGGTTGCGCGGTTGGTCCCGGTGTCTGCGGGGGAAAGAAGTAGAGACGCGCTCATCGAGGCCGGGATACTCGTGCCGGCCCGCAGTGCGGGCGGCATAACCGGGCTGCACCCCGAGACGTTGCCGACGCGCGCGCTCACCGAAGTCCTCGACCAGGTTCGCGAGGATCGTTGATCTATCTCGACACCTCAGCGATGGTGAAACTCGTGGTGCGCGAGGCCGAGACCGCACCGCTGATCGAGTGGTTCGCGCTGCATCCAGGGGTCCCGACCGTGACGAGTGCGCTCGGACGAGTCGAATTGATGCGCACCGCGTTGCGTGATGGCAGCCCGGGCCTTCATGAGCGAGCGCGTGATCTCCTCGATGCTCTGGACGTGATCCCGCTGAGCGCCGCCGTCATCGACATCGCCGAATCGATCGGCCCGTCCTCGCTGCGCTCGCTCGACGCCTTGCACTTGGCCTCGGCAACCGTGATCCGCGCCGAGATGACCGCGTTCGTCGCCTACGACCAACGACTCACGGGGGGTGCGTCTGCGCTCGGTTATCCGGTGGTCGCTCCAGGCGCCGAGTTGTGACTCAGCCGGCTGAACCCTCACCGATCGTCGGGCCGAGGAGGTCGTCGGCGTCGGTGATGCGGTAGGCGTATCCCTGCTCGGCGAGGAACCGTTGGCGGTGCGCGGCGTAGTCGGCGTCGAGGGTGTCGCGCGACACCACCGAGTAGAAATGCGCCTGTCCGCCATCGCGTTTCGGGCGCAACAGCCGGCCGAGCCGCTGGGCCTCCTCCTGGCGCGACCCGAACGTCCCCGACACCTGCACCGCGACCGACGCCTCAGGCAGGTCGATGGAGAAGTTCGCCACCTTGGACACGACAAGGGTCTGCAACTCGCCGGAGCGGAACCGGTCGAACAGGACCTCGCGTTCCTTGTTCTTCGTCGATCCCTGGATCACCGGGGCGTCGAGTTCGCGGCCCAGTTCCTCGAGCTGGTCGATGTAGGCGCCGATGATCAGGGTCTGCTGACCCCGGTGCTTGTCGAGGATCGCCTTGACCACGTTGACCTTGGTGTGGGCCGTCGAGCAGAGCTTGTACTTCTCCTCGGGCTCGGCGACCGCGTACTGCAGACGCTCCTCGTCGGTCAGCGTCACCCGGACCTCGACGCAGTCGGCCGGCGCGATCCACCCCTGCGCCTCGATGTCCTTCCACGGGGCGTCGTAGCGCTTGGGTCCGATCAGGCTGAAGACGTCGCCCTCGCGGCCGTCCTCGCGGACCAGGGTCGCGGTGAGGCCGAGTCGACGACGCGATTGCAGGTCGGCGGTCATCCGGAAGACGGGTGCGGGGAGGAGATGGACCTCGTCGTAGATGATCAGACCCCAGTCGCGGGAGTCGAACAGGTCGAGATTCTTGTACTCGCCCTTCGACTTCCGCGTCATCACCTGGTACGTGGCGATGGTGACGGGACGGATCTCCTTGCGCTCGCCCGAGTACTCGCCGATTTCCTCCTCGGTGAGCGTCGTGCGCGCGATGAGTTCACGTTTCCACTGGCGGCCCGCCACCGTGTTGGTCACCAGGATCAGCGTCGTCGCGCCGGCCTTGGCCATCGCCGCCGCGCCGACCATCGTCTTGCCGGCACCACAGGGGAGCACCACCACGCCCGAGCCGCCGGCCCAGAACGAGTCGGCTGCCATCTCCTGGTAGTCACGCAGCTGCCAGTCGTCCTGGGCGAGGTCGATGGCGTGTGCCTCGCCGTCGACGTACCCGGCGAGGTCCTCGGCCGGCCAGCCGACCTTCAGCAGCACCTGCTTGAGGCGACCGCGCTCGGACGGGTGCACGATCACCGTGTCGTCGTCGATGCGCGCACCCAGCATCGGGGCGACCTTCTTGTTGCGCATCACCTCGATGAGGACCGCCTGGTCGAGGCTGACGAGGGTCAACCCGTGCGCCGGATGCTTGACCAGTTGCAGGCGACCGAACCGGCCCATGGTGTCCACGACGTCCATCAGCAGCGGCTGGGGCACCGCGTACCGCGAGTACGTCACGAGTGCATCGACGACCTGTTCGGCGTCGTGACCTGCGGCGCGGGCGTTCCACAGCGCGAGCGGGGTGACCCGGTAGGTGTGGACGTGCTCGGGGGCGCGTTCGAGTTCGGCGAAGGGTGCGATCGCCGCGCGCGCCGCCGCGGCGTCGGGGTGATCCACCTCGAGCAGCAGCGTCTTGTCGGATTGCACGATCAGGGGTCCATCGGTCACCCGCTCCATTGTCCAGATCGCACCGACGATTGTCAGCGTCGGGCCTGCGCTGTGACGCGAGAGACCCCGGCGAAGTCAGAAGACCGGGATGCCGAGCTTGCGACGGACCCGCAGGTCGATGATGTTGAGCCGGAAGATCCCGCGCAGAACGGGTGCCACCAGTGGGTCGACGCGGCGGAAGCCGGCAAGCGCCCGCTGATAGCGGCGTTCGTCGCGTTCGGTCCACCGCCACCGCATCATCGTGCGGAACTCCGGCGGCAACCCGGCCTTGATCGCGTAGGCGAGCGACGGCCCGATCGTGGCGTGGAGCAGCGTGCCGAGCTTTCCGACCCGGTACTCCAGGAAAGACAGGTCGGCGAGGCTGCGGAGCTCGTCGCGCACCGGGTCGTCGATGCGCAGTGAGGACAATTCGGCGTTCCAGTAGACGAGCAGTTCGTCGTAGGTCGCCGGCCACTTGTCCCGGGGAACGTTGAGTGCGGTGCCCAGCGGGTGCGCCTCGTCGAGCACCATCTGCTTCTCCTCGGCGCTCAGCGGACCGTAGAGCAGTTCGTACTGGTCGATGAAGTACTTGAGCAGACACACCGCGACCCACAGCTGCAGACGCGAGTCGTTCCCGCTGTAGCGAACGGGACTCGACTGGGTGGAGTACACCTCGTCGTGGATGCGGCCGACGGCCTCGTGGACGTAGGCCTTGTCGTCGTCGGAGCCCATCAGTGCGACGGCGAGGAACGTGCCGGTGGTGCGCCCCCGTTTGATGGGCCGCTTGATCGCATTGCCCGACGGCACGCGGCTCTCGTGGACGCCGTACCCGACCTTCGGATTGGCGAGCTGCATGATCACGTTGGTGCCGGCGAGAGAAGGCCCGATGGCGGTGACCAGATCGACCGGCCGCTTCACCCGGCGACGCTTCGGCGCGGGTTTCATCCGCGCGACGAGGTCGTGCTGGTAGGTGTCGGCGACGAGGCCGAGATGTTCGCGAGCGGGGAGTTTCGGTGCCGCGGTCATACCCGAGGCTACCAAGGATGAGACGTCTTTCACAGGATGTCTCTACCCGCTGGACTCAGGCGTCGAGCAGTTCGACGCTGGTGAGGCGGTGCAGCGAGAACCGCTGCTCGTCATCGCTGCCCTCCTCGACGGCGACGAGTTGGCCGGCGCCGAGGATCTTCGGGGTCACCACATGCCGGCTCGCCGATCCCTGTGCGTCGACGTATCCCACGCGCAGCCTGCGGTTGGCGCGCAGTGCGAGCTGGATGAGCGCGGTGGCGGATTCGCCTCCGCCGCTCGCCCGCACCGGGGTCGTCGTGACGGCGCCGCGCACCGGGGTCGCCGCCGCCGCCCGGTCGGTCGAGCGGATGCGGGTCACCACCGACCGCAGCTGTGCCTCCGACGGCGCGTTCCGGCGTGGCTGGGCCTGCCGACGTGCCCGCGACACCGAAACCCGGCTGCCGCGTTCGCGGAGGTCGACCAGGGCTCCGGACGAATCTTCGCCCGCCGGAGCGAATCCCGCCGCCCGTAGCTGATCGATGACGTCGCGGACCTCCGACGGTGACACCGCGACCGTGGGGGCCAGTGCGCGAAGCGCGAGCGGTTCGGCGGCCGCACTGCGCAGCACGGCGGCGAGCACCGTCGGGTCCTCGCAGCGGATGAACGCCGACGCGACGCCCACGCGCAACTGGCCGTGGCGTCGTGCGACGTCGTCGATGAGATACGTGAGCGATTGTGGCACCGGGGTTCTCGAGTGTTTCGTGAACATCGAGAGCAGTTCGTTGCTGCTGCGGCCCGCGTCGAGCGCACGGCGCACGCTCTCCGGCGAGACCCGATAGACCGACGCCGCACCACCGGACTCCAGATCGGCGACGAGCTCCACCTGTTCGGCGAGTTCGGGTGTCATCGGGCCGGGGACGGTCAACGTCAGATCGGCCTGGGTCAGGAAGTGGTCCACCGGCTCGGGCAGGGCTTTGCGCATCGCGGCGAGCACCGCCGCGTCGACGTCGGCGGGGTCGGAGTCCGGTGACTCCTCCACTGTGTACGCGCGACCGACGGTGGTCAGGGCGTCGTGTGCGACCAGGCCCAATTCCCGTGCCTCACGCAGGGTCTCGGCGACGACGCGGCGGCTGAAGCGCCGGATCTGACGGGGACGGTGCCAGTGCAGGTTCGCGAGGAGGGTGTCGGCGGGGACGCCCACCGCGGGGTCGGCCTGGGCGAGGGCGGACAGGATGAGCTGACGCTGCACCGGGGCGTAGGCGTCGTGGAGGTCGGAGCCGAGCGTCGGCAGCGCGTTGCCGTCTCGATCGGGTTCGCCGACCTGCCAGGCGCGGCGCGGCATGTGCATCCAGGCGTCGGCCAGCGCGAGCCACTGGCGCTCGCGCGGTTGGTGCAGCCAGGTGTCGGCGGTGGAGGTGGGTGCGAAGGACTGTTCGCCGGAATCGTTGGGCGGCGGGGGATCCGGGAAGCCCGCGTCGATGAGCCGGAGATAGGCGGCGAGTTCGACGAGGAACGCCACCCGCTGTGTCTCGAGACCGGTCAGCTTCGCCAGACGACGGAGCTCGCGGACGCCGAGCGCGCCGGAGCGGAGCACCGCCGCCGGCGTCGCGCCGAGGACCGCGATCAGCTGGGTGAGGTGACGGATGAGTTCGAGTGCCTCGCCGCCGGCAGCGGCGTCGACCGCCTTGGCCCCGAAACGTGGCTTCGCGCCGGGTTCGTGGAGCGGTGGCGGCTCCAACACGTCTGTGCGCCAAGCAGGTTCCTCGCGGAGCACGGCGCCCACCATCGGCGGTAGCTCGACGGTCTGATCGTCGATGCGCGCGAGGAGGCCGGACGAGATCAGTCGGGCGACGGGGGAGGACGGGTCGGCGTCGTGTGCCGCATCTCGACTGCGGCCCAGGGCCGGACCGCGCGCGAGGGTGTGCAGCAGACCGAGGGGCCGTTCGTCGAGATCGGCGATCATCGCCGCGATCTCCTCGCCCGACCGCCCGACGAGCGGACCACTGAGGTGCTTGGCCTTCCACGGCATCGCGGAGTCGACGTGTTCACCGGCGCCGAGGGAGGAGTCCTCGCCCCAGAGGATCGCGCGGCGTCGGAGGAGATCGATCCGGGCGCGGACGGCGGCCGCATCGGCGCGGCCGGACAGGGCCTTGACGATCGTGCTGACCGACGGACGCCGCGACTTCTTCGGGCTGCGGCTGTGGCGGGCGGCGACCTCTTCCAGAACCGCGACGGCGAGGACGTCGAGATCCTCGCCGGCCAGGGCCAACGACGCCGCCGACAGCGCCCGTTGCGCCAGTACCCGGGTCCCCGACGGCGTCGGTGAGGCGAGGTCGGGGCGTTCGAGGAGGAGCTCGGTCAGCGCGTCGTCGGAACGCGCGGCCAACTCATCGGCCAGGCCGGTGTGCTGGTCATCCGAACTCATTCGGCCCAGCTTACCGGGGGAGTCAGACGTCGCCGCGGCGGAGCATGCGACCGCGGGCGGTCTCGAAGTCGACCTTCTGCCCGCGCACCCAGGTCCCCTTGACCACACCGGCGAGTGCCCGGCCGTCGTACGGGCTGACCGGGTTCTTGTGGTGGAGGCGATTGACGTCGACGATCTGCGCGGATTCCGGCTCGAAGACGGCGAAGTCGGCGTCGCAGCCGAGGGCGATGCGACCCTTGGTCGGCAGGCCGGCGAGGTCGGCGGGTTTCGACGCCATCCACTCGATGACCTGCGGCAGGTCGATGCCGCGCTTCTTTGCCTCGGACCAGATGAGCGACAGCCCGAGCTGAAGCGAGGCGACCCCACCCCATGCGACGCCGAAGTCGCCGTTCTCGGGGTCCTTGAGGTCGACGGTCGAGGGCGAGTGGTCGGAGACGATGCAGTCGATGGTGCCGGCCAGCAGCCCCTCCCACAGCAGTTCACGGTTGCCGGCCTCGCGGATGGGCGGGCAGCACTTGAAGGCCGTCGCGCCGTTGGGTACCTCTTCGGCCAGCAGGGTGAGGTAATGCGGGCAGGTCTCGACAGTGATCTTCACACCGTCGCGCTTCGCGCTGGCCAGCATCGGCAGCGCGTCCGACGACGACAGGTGGAGGACATGGGCGCGGACGCCGGTCCAGCGCGCCCGCTCGATGACCTCCGCGATCGCCAGGTTCTCGGCGCCGCGCGGACGGGACGCGAGGAAGCGGGTGTACTCATCGCCCTCGGGGGAGGGGGCCTTGTCGATGGCGCGGGAGTCCTCGGCGTGGACGATCATCAGCGAGTCGAACTCGGCGAGTTTGGCCATGTCGGCTTCCATCTCGTCGGCCGTCAGGTGCGGGAACTCGTCCACTCCCGAGTGCAGCAGAAAGCACTTGAAGCCGAACACACCCGCGTCGTGCAGGCCGCGCAGATCGTCCTCGTTGCCCGGGATGGCGCCGCCCCAGAATCCGACGTCGATGTGCGTCTTACCTTGTGCCGCAGCACGTTTCTCGGCCAACGCGTCGACGTTCACGGTCGGCGGGATCGAGTTGAGCGGCATGTCGATGAGCGTGGTGACACCACCCGCGGCCGCAGCCCGGGTGGCCGAGTCGAAACCCTCCCACTCGGTGCGCCCGGGCTCGTTGACGTGTACGTGGGTGTCCACGAGTCCGGGGATCATGACCTGATCGTCGGCGAGCTCGATGACCTCGGCCCCGGTCAGCCCGCTGCCGAGGGGCTCGATCGCGACGATCCGGCCGTCGCGGATACCGATCTCGCGCGCCACGATCCCGGCCGTGGTGAGAGTCTGTTCACCCCGCACGACCAGGTCGAACGGTGCGTCGGAAGTAGCGGCCGGGGCATCGGGTGCTGCGGTCATGGGGCGGGACTCCTTGCTGGTGCCGTGTCCGGTGTCGTTCCAGAGACTAACCCAGGTGATTCCTCATCATGGAATGAAGCTGCGTCATTTCGGAACTCAACTCGCGAGTAGGCCGGTGTCGTGCTATTGACAACGGCCTCAATCGTCAGGCTAACTGTCACGAACGCGGAAACTTCATTCCACATCACGGAACTCCGCGAGTGTAGGAGCGCGGTCATCGATGACCGTCCGACCGAAAGTGCAGACATGAGCACTGAGCAGCACACAGCCCCCGTCGACGGACCGGTTTCGGAGGTCACCGGCACCGTCCCGGCCGGGCTGAGTCCGAAGCTGTACAACGACGACCTGGCACCGACCAGCCGCGTCGGACGACGCTGGAACACCTACAACATCTTCACGTTGTGGGCCAACGACGTACACAGTCTCGGCAACTACGCCTTCGCCATCGGTCTGTTCGCGCTCGGGCTCGGCGGGTGGCAGATCCTGACCGCCCTGGTGCTGGGTGGGGTGTTCCTCTTCCTGCTGCTGAATCTCTCCGGCTTCATGGGGGAGAAGACGGGCGTGCCGTTCCCGGTCATGAGCCGCATCTCGTTCGGGTTCCGCGGCGCGCAGATCCCCGCCCTCATCCGCGGTGGGGTGGCGATCGCGTGGTTCGGCATCCAGACCTACCTCGCGTCGGTCGTCCTGCGAATCATGCTGGTGGCGCTGTTCCCCGGCGCCGCCGACCTGGACACCAATCGTTTCCTCGGGCTCTCCACCCTGGGCTGGATCTCGTTCGTCTCGCTGTGGGTGATCCAGGTGGTCATCGTCAGTTACGGCATGGAGATGATCCGTCGCTACGAGGCCTTCGCCGGTCCGGTCATCCTGGTCACCATGGTCGCCCTGGCCGTCTGGATGCTGAGCAACGCCGACTGGACCATCGCGTGGTCGACGCCCGATTCGCTGACCGGCGTGGACATGTGGCTCCAGATCATCGGCGGCGCGAGCCTGTGGGTGGCGATCTACGGGACCTTCGTCCTCAACTTCTGCGACTTCACCCGCAACGCAGAATCGCGAAAAGCGATCGTGCGCGGGAACTTCTGGGGCATCCCGCTGAACATGCTGCTCTTCGGCGCCATCGTGATCACCCTCGCCGGAGCGCAGTTCCGCATCAACGGCACCGTCATCGAGTCGCCGTCGGACATCGTCCAGACCGTTCCCAACACGTTCCTGCTGGTGCTGGCCTGCCTCGCGCTGCTGATCCTCACTGTCGCCGTGAACCTCATGGCCAACTTCGTCGCGCCGATCTACGCGCTGTCCAACCTGTTCCCGCGCCACCTCGACTTCCGGCGCGCGGCGCTCGTCGCCGCGATCATCGGCTTGGTCATCCTGCCGTGGAACCTCTACAACTCGCCGGCGGTGATCAACTACTTCCTCGGCGGACTCGGTGCCCTTCTCGGCCCGCTGTTCGGTATCGTCATGGCCGATTACTGGCTCGTCCGCCGTTCGCGAATCGACGTGCCCGCGTTGTTCACCGAGGCGCCGGGCGCCGCCTACCACTACCGGAACGGGGTCAACATGCGGGCGATCCTCGCGCTCGTCCCGACTGCGGCCATCGCCCTGGTGATGGCCTTCGTCCCGGCCTTCGAGGTGATCTCGGAGTTCTCCTGGTTCATCGGCGCCGGTCTCGGTGCGATCGTGTACCTGGCGGTCGCCGACCGTCGCGGTCCGTTCGCCGAGGTGTCGGGCGAGTCGATCTCCGTCGCCAGCACTCACTGACCCACAAAGGACATCACCGTGCGCATCCTGGTCGCCAACGTCAACACCACCGTGTCGATGACCGAGGCCATCGCCGACTCGGCCCGCTCGGTCGCCTCCCCGGGGACCGAGATCGTGGGGATCACACCGCGTTTCGGCGCCGACTCGTGTGAGGGGAACTTCGAGTCCTACCTCGCCGCGATCGCCGTGATGGACGCGATCCTCGCCTACCCCGAACCGTATGACGCGGTCATCCAGGCCGGTTACGGCGAACACGGCCGAGAGGGACTCCAGGAGCTCCTCGAGGTGCCGGTCGTCGACATCACCGAGGCCGCGGCGTCGACGGCGATGTATCTGGGACACCGCTTCTCGGTGGTGACGACCCTGGACCGGACGGTCCCGCTCATCGAGGACCGGCTCAAGCTCGCCGGCCTCGACCAGCGGTGCGCATCGGTGCGGGCGTCGGGACTCGGTGTGCTGGAACTCGAGTCGGACCCGGAGCGGGCCGTGAAGGCGATCGTGGAACAGTCCACGCGTGCGGTCACCGACGACCACGCCGAGGTGATCTGCCTCGGGTGCGGCGGGATGGCCGAACTCGAGGAGCAGGTCCGCGAGGCGACCGGGGTACCGATCGTCGACGGCGTGCGGGCGGCGGTCACGATCGCCGAAGGTCTTGTCCGAATGGGTCTCTCGACGTCGAAGGTCCGGACCTACGCCCCGCCGCGGGAGAAGAAGATCACCGGCTGGCCGTTCAACCGCTAGTCCGCCTTCGCCGCGTGCGGCCACCGGGGATCCCGTCCGGTCAGGCCGGCGAGGCGGTCGACGAGGGGTGCGTCGTCGGGTACCTCGACCACCGGCCCGAACATGCCGTCGCGCTCTTCCTGCGGTTGGGGTGGGTGGTGGAGGTCGAAGACGACCTGGAGGATGTCGTCGGAGATGTCGAACGGGATGCCCATGGCACGTGCGATGTCCCAGCCGTGCAGCACGAGTTCCGACAGCGCTACGAGTCCCATGATCTCGGCCGGCAGTTCGACACCGCCCGCCCGGGTCATGCCGTCCCAGGCGGCGGGGTCATCCCAGGAGTCGGCGAGGTCGTGGACGTGGCGACGCAGGTCGTCACGCCACTGCGTCGAGAGCTGACTCTGCGCCGGGTCCGGCGGCGTCGAGGTCAGCGGTCCGAAGTCCTTCCGCGCCGCGGCCGCGAAGGCCTGGGACAGGCCGTCGACGTGAGCGACCAGCGCGGCGAGATCCATGTCGCCGCAGGGGGTCGGACGGTCCAGGTCGGCGTCGGCGACCCTGTCGGTCAGAGCGAGCATGTGATCGGCGGCCGCCGATATCGATGGTGCTCGGGTGGTGTCGGTGGGCATGGGACTCCCTCTCGTCGTGTGCACTCGACAGGGCTGACCCGCTCGACGCCGGTTTCTCATCGGCGGCACCGATGCCCCCCGTACGGTGGTCACGTGACCTCTCCCATCCGCGAGTACACGACCATCAGTCATCCGACGCCGAATACCCGTGTCTGGCATGAGATCCAGGGCGACGGGCAACCGCTCGTGCTGCTCCACGGCGCCTTCTCGGGTGCGTCGTCGTGGGGCGGGCAGGTGCCGGCCCTGGTGGACGCGGGGTGGAAGGTGTTCTGTCCGGAACGTCACGGTCACGGACACAGCCCGGACGTGACCGACGAGTTCCACTACGCGGACATGGCCGAGGAGACGATCGCGTACCTCGACGAAGTGGTCGGTGGTCCCGCCGAGATCGTCGGGTGGAGCGATGGCGCGGTGGTGGGCGTGCTGGTCGCGTTGCGGCGGCCCGACCTGGTCCGGCATCTGGTCCTGATCGGCCAGTACTACAACAGTTCGGGCCGGGCGGTCGGCGGCATCCTCGACGCGCTCGATTCCGCCGACGACGAGCTGATGGAGTTTTTCGCTGCCGACTACGCGTCGGAATCCCCGGACGGGGCAGAGCATTTCCAGGTCGTCTTCGACAAGACGATGGCGATGATCAACTCCGAACCCGAGATCGATCTCGGTGATCTGGCCGCGATCACTGCACCGACGCTGGTCATGCAGGGTGACCGCGACGAGGTGACCCTCGAGCACAGCGGCGACGTCGTCGGCGTCATTCCGGGTGCCCGGCTGGCCGTGATCCCCGGGACGCACCTCATCCCGATCGAGGCGCCGCAGGCGGTGAACGCGGTTCTCGTCCAGTTTCTCGGCGCGGAGTGAGCCGGCGCCCTCAGTCCGGGACCATCGCCGAGAACGCGTCGGCCAGGGTGGCGTAGAGGTCGAGAGTGTCATCCAGGCCCGTCAGCCGCAGGGGCCGAGTGATGGCGGGATGCCCGCCGACGACGCCGAACCGGCCGCCGGCCGGGGTGACGGCCGCGTGTGCGGCGAGGAGCGCGGCGATGCCGGACGACGCGAGGAAGTCGGTGGCGGTGAGATCGACGATCAGCCCCCGGGGTCGCTCGCTCACTGCTTCCAGCACGGCCGCACCCAACTGCGGGACGGTGAGCAGGYCGATGCTGCCGTGCACGGTCAGGACGATGAGTTGATCGCGCTGCGTCGAGACCACCGCCATCGCGCGACCTGCCCGGGACGCGTCCTGGTCATCGTCGACGACCACCGGTCCGAAGCTGTCTGCCCTCATGTAGCCCTGCCTCCCTGTTCGCTCGAAGTCACCCGTCCGTGAGATGGCAGCGCCTCGAGGTCCGCCTGGTGGCGTCGGCAGTTGGCTTCACCGGTGCCTTGGTGTGTCCTCGATATGACGTTCGGCGCCGTCGAAGACGCGGATGGCTGCGTGCCCCTCCCCGAGCACCGCGACATACCCGGCGACAGCTACTGCGCTGATGAGGAGCAGGTACCAGCCGGCAGCGTGATCGAAGGCCAGCAGGTAGAGCGCGGTCAGTGTCGCGGCGCAGATCGCCGCGGGCGGCAGTGCCGGAAGCCATCGTCTGTCTCGCAGGACGAGTATCGCCGCCTGACACTGCACGGCGATCTGCATCAGGGCCAGGAGCGCCCCGGCGCCGGCCATCCCGAGCAACCCCGGCAGTGTTCCGGTGTCGGAGAGGGCCGCAGTCGCGACGGTCGCGAGAATCGCGACCGAGCCGAGGGTTGCTCCGACCGTCGGGGAGGTGAAGCGCGCGAAGTCCTGGTCTACAGAGTTCTCGGGGTTGTCGACGGAAAGGTGCATGACTTCTGTCTAACGCCTGATGCACTTCGGCGTTAGTATGCACAATATTGTCCATATGGACGAGGATGTCCACGCCGACGGCAGGGGTCTGACGATGGAGAACGAGGGCGAGTCCGTTCTGCGCGACCCGGTTCGACGTGCCTACGAGGTGTGCCCCGTCGAGGTGAGCGTCGCCGTGCTCGGCGGTTCATGGAAGATGACCATCGTCAAGAACCTTCTCGAGGGGCCGATGCGATACGGCGCCCTCGGGCGGGCAGTCGGTCCGGTCACGCCACGAGTGCTCACCCGCCAGCTACGTGAACTCGAATGCGACGGCATCGTGCAGCGCACGGCCTATCCCGAAGTCCCACCGAGAGTTGAGTACTCGCTCACCGAACAGGGACGGGCGCTGCGCCCCTTCGTCACCGCCCTCAACGAGTGGGGTAAGACCTACGCGACCGAGGTGATCGAACCCAAGGTCGCGCAGCGGGAGAGTGCGGCGAGCTGAGTCGAGGTCGGAGTTGGTCCGAGGAGGCGTCAACACAGCGGACCTCCCGGCGACTGCGGCAGCCGCCGCGCCGGCGACCTCCGAGCCATCGAGTCATTGAGCCCTTCGCTCCACGTCACCGTACGAAGCGTCGGGGCTCAGAAGGAATGACCGCTGGGACGAAAGCCGAATCCGGGCTACAACCGGCCGATCTGGAGGACGACGATCTCGAGGTCGAGGCGGTTCAAGAGTTGGCCGTTGCGCGCAACCTCGTCGAAACCTGCGGCGTTCGACCCGGTCTCGGCACCGAGATGGCGACGCGCCTCTCGCTCACCAACTTCGGTTTGCTCGGATTCGCAATGCTCAGCAGTGCGAATGCGCGGGAGGCGCTTTGGGTCGCCCCGCAGGCGCTGCAGATAGGCAACCGGTTCGTCGACATCAGCGTCGACATGGGTCAGTCGGTCGGACATATCGAGTTGCTTTGACGAGACACCCTGCCCGTCTGAACATGGGCCGCCGAACACTGCACCGACGCCTCGAACAGGAGGGGACAACCTTTCGGGTCCTGACCGAGGAGGTTCGTCATGAGGTCGCGGTCGGCGTCCTCGGCGTCCTCGGCGTCACCGTTCAGGAGGCCGCCTCGCGTCTGGGCTACTCGATTGCCGCGGCCTCCAGCCGATCCTTCACCCGGTGGACGGGCAACCCTCCCAGTACTTATAGAAGGTGATCCCGAAGTGTTCCGCGGAACACTCTCGACCTCGGGTTGAGGCCCCGTGGGATTGTCGGTGCCGCGCGTTACCTTGTTTGTGTACTTCTCGTCCGGTTCAGGGGGTTGGCATGGGGGTCAGTGCTTTTCGTTGCGGTGGGGATGTGTCGTCGATGTTCGACGATGCGGATCCGGTCTCATTGACGGATGAGGTGCTCGAGGCGCGGGTGCTGGGATATGCGGCTCAGATCACGGCGCTGACAGCGGAATTCCTTGAACTGGTGGCAGAACTGGATGAGCGGGAGTCGTGGCGGGGGCCGGGGATTCATTCGCTGGCGCACTGGTTGTCGTGGAAGGCCGGCATTGCACCGCGAACGGCGCATGAGCAGTTGAGGGTCGCCAAGGCGATACGAGAATTGCCGGCGATCCGCACGGCGTTTCGCGAGGGTCGGCTGACGTATTCGAAGGTCCGCGCCCTGACACGGGTGGCTACGCCGGAGCGGGAGGCGGAGTTGGTGAATCTGGCGTTGTCGTGCACGGCGAGTCAGTTGGATCGGGCGGTACGGGCGATGGGCCAGGTCGACCGCAACTGTGGCGTCGAAGAGGAAAGCCGGCCGCCGGTGGAGTCGACGGGCCGGTGGAAGTGGAACGATGACGGGTCGTTGTCGGTGTCGCTGCGGTTGAGTCCGTTGGATGGGGCGCGGTTTTTGGCCGGGACGGTGCGTGCGGAGTATGAACGCACCCGGACCTGCGATGATCCGGATCTACCGTCGGCTGAGAGTGTTCCGCGGAACACTGACGCCGGTTCGGCACCTGAGGATTCGGAGGTGGTTCCGTCTCGGCGTCGGGATCTGTGGCGGCAGGTGCCGTCGAATGTTGCGCCGGCGGTGGTGGCGATGGCCGACATGGTGCATGACGGGATCGCGATGCCCGATCTTGCGCCGGGTGCGGAGATCCTGATTCATGCCGGTGACGGGGTGGAGTCGGCTCATCTCGATGACGGTCCGGCGTTGTCGGAGGCCGAGGTGGACGAAGCCCGGTGCGGGGCGTCGACTCGGGATGTGGTGAGTCGCCGGGTTCCCGGGCAGCCCGGCAAGCTGGCGTTGTTGGGGGTGGGGCGTCGGAAGCGGGTGCCGAACAAAGCCCTGATCAGGGCGTTGTTCGTGCGGGATCGGTGTTGTCAGGTGCCGGGGTGTGGTCGGACGCGTCATCTGCATGCCCATCATGTGCAGTTGTGGTCGGCGGGTGGGCGGACGGATCCGGACAATCTGATCTTGTTGTGTGGGTCGTGTCATCGGGCGTTGCATCGGGGGGAGTTCGCGATCACCGCACACGGTGAACAGCGGTTCAGCTTTCATCGCCCGGACGGCACCGAGATCGACGTGGCGCCAAAGACTTCGAAGCCGCCGGAGTGGCAGCCGAACCCTCGAATCGATACAGAGGCGACGGTCCCGATCGGCGGTGGTCGGATGGATCTGGGTTACACCACCGAAGTGCTGTACGCGGTGTGGGAATGGAAGCAGCACAACGAAACTCGCTCGACACCATGGGGTCGAGCGGCTGCGTAGCGACCCCGGGACACCAGCTACTCGTCGCGCAATTCGTCGATGTCGGCTCGCGCGATCTCGGTGAGCCGGTCGAGGATTCGTGTGTAGGCGGGGGACTGACGATGGACGAGTGAGGTGTGCGTTTCGCCGTCGAACAGGTGTAGATCAGTCGAGCCACCAGCAGCGTCGAGGGCGCGCGTGTACCGGCGGGAGTTGTCCGGATCGACATCGGTGTCGGCCAGTCCGTGGAACAGGGTGACCGGAAGCGCGGGGTCGAGGTTGCGGATGGGATCCACCGAGTCATAGCGGTCTGAATCGCCCCGGGTTTGCTGGGGGCTCGTTTACTTGGTTCCAGCGACTGCCGGGACCGGGTTCTCACGGTAGCTGGTGACTGTGTGGGTCGACCAGTAGGTGGTCTCGTACTCGACGGGTGGGACGTGCCCGATCTCGCCGTGCAGGCGGCGGTGGTTGAACCAGTCGATGTACTCGGCGACGGCGATCTCGACCTCGCCGACACCGCCCCAGCCACCGCGAGGGCGCATGACTGGGTTACGGATACACTCGGCCTTGAACAACGAGTTGAACGCCTCGGCCATCGCATTGTCGTAC
>NZ_LZMP01000034.1:0-40414 GCF_001691435.1 Gordonia sp. UCD-TK1
GGGATCGGGGATCGAGGTCGCGGCATCGCCAGCCGACGAACGCGGCGACCCCGGCCGGCACGAGCAGTCCGACGAATCCCCATGCCCCGGCACCCGGCCCGTCGGGAAGGACCGCGAGAACCGGGACGGGCGGGACGGCGTCACCGCGGACCGTGAACAGGTCGACGGTAGTCGCACCGATCTGGACGTCGGAACCCACGAGCACCGCCATCGCGGCGACCATCACGTTCGGGAGGTAGAGCATCGACAGCAGGGTGAGTCCCAGGAACCCGTCGAAGTCGTAACCGGTCTCGATCAGTTCACCGATCTGCCCGTGCCTCATCAACATGCGCAGACACACCAGCACGGCTCCGGTGACCAGTAGCAGCAGGGCCGCCACCAGCCCGTACCGGAAACCGCGACGATCGGCGTGGGTCACGCCCCCGCGGACGGCGAAGTCGCGTCGTCGGCTCCACACGACACCGGCGATAGCCGCACCGCCGTGGACGCCGAGGGTGTAGAGGAACGCCAGCAGCGCGTTGGGCGTCTGCACCGGCAGGACCGACCCGCCGTCCATGACGACCGCCAGGGACATCGCGGTGATGAGAACGGGACCGATCACCGCCGAGAACACGACGGCGCCGAGGTCGAACAGGTCGTGCCGATCGCGTTCGTTCGAGTTCGTGCCACCGGCCACAGCCCGGGCCGTCAGCCAGGCAGTGCCGGCAGCGACCGCGAGCGTCGGCAGCAGCGGCAGCACGCCTATGGTGACCCCGCTGATCGTGACCGGCACCTGGTGGATGGCCAGCCAGCCCGAGGCGATCGCACTCGGCAGTCCGGTCAGGCCGCTGCCGGCCAGCAGCAGCACCGAGAGCATCACGACGATGAGCGTCACCAGTGCGATCGCAGGAACGGTGAACGCGACAACCGCGAGCTGCCGGGCCGAGCCCTCGGCCGCCGTGCGCTGCGCACGACGGGATCGCCGCAGGTTACGCAGCTGCGACGCCAGATTGTCCGTGGTCGGTTCCGACTTGAGGGAGGGCATCGTCATGAGCCTGACACGGTCCCGGCCGAGGCCGTCGTAGACGCGCCGAGCGGGCTGCGAAAGGGAGTCAGCTCACCGCTGGACCGTCCGCACGACGACAGTGCCCCGTCGACCGATGGTCGACGGGGCACTGTGGGGGTTCTGTCAGTTGCCGCTGCCGGTGGGCGGTTCCGGCTTCTGGAAGACCGTGGTCGAGTGGTCTCCGGCCGGGGTGTCGGTGCCCGAGGGGCCAGCGGATCCACCGGGCGCGGCCGGGGATGCGCCCGCGGCGCCGGCCGCGTACTGGCCGGGACGGTAGTCCCCGTAGCCCGACTCGCCGTGACCGGAGGCCGATGCCGACGATTCGCTCGCACCGCCGGAGTAACCGCTCTGACCGGCGGTCGACGCGCCCGACGACTGCGAGTAGGCCGACGGGTCGTAGTTCGCCGACGACTGCTGGCCGTRTTGAGCCTGCGCGCTGCCGGTGCCGTAGGCGGTGGTCTGCGCGTCGCCGTAGCCACCGGTCTGCTGGTGAGCGCCGGTGTCGGACTGCGCGGCCGACGAGCCGGGGGCCACCGCTGCGGTTGCCGAGCCCACCGCGGGCGCCACCTTGATGACGCCGGCGTCGACGAGCAACCACACGACCGCGAGGACCGCGGACAGGAGGGTGAAGATCAGCAGCACGATCGCCCCGGCACCGTTGTCGTCGATGTTGAGGAACTGGAACAGCGTGATCAGGAACGAGGTGATCGCCAGCGACGCCACGATCGGCGCCGCAGGCACCTTGATGCCCGGGATCAGCGAGATGAGCGCCAGGATTCCGGCAACGCTGATCAGCGTGTACGGCGCGTTGTACTGGGTCTGGAACAGCTTGAGCGCGAAGTCATAGGTCTCGGCGGCGGACAGGAACCCGCTGAAGAGGACGATGAGGCCGAAGGCGCCGATCGCGGCGGCGAGGAGAACCGGGGTGATGGCCGGCAGTCCCTGACTCGGCGTCTTGGTCGGCTGCGGGGAGTATCCGTACTGGCCGTAGCCCTGCTGGCCCTGCTGGTCTTGGCCGTATCCGGGTTGGCCGTACCCCTGCTGGCCGTATCCCTGCTGGCCATATCCCGGCGCGGGGCTCTGGCCGTAACCCGGCTGCCCCTGGCCGTAGGACTGTCCGCTCTGACCGTACTGCTGGCCCCCGTACTGCTGACCCCCGTACTGCTGGGCCTGACCGTACTGATCGGAACCGGGCGCGGGGCTCGCCTGCGGACCCGTGTTGTGCGCGCCGGACTGGGGATATCCGGATTGATTGCCGTACTGGCCGTAGGACTGGCCGGACTCGGGCTGCTGCTGCCCGTAGCCGCCGGGTGGGTAGGTCATGACGATCTCCTGGTCGGGTCGGTCGGTCAGGATCAGCGGGTCGCGTCGAGGTGACGGCGTCCGGCCGTCGCCCCCCACGAGCGCAGAACTATCGACCACGCTAGTACACATACCAGCCGGGTCCCATGACCCTTGCACATCGGGGTCGCCCCGCCGGGCCACGAATCCCGCTCACCAGCGATGCGCGCGCCCTTGCTCGGCGTACCAGTTGATCAGCGCGTAGTCGTCGACCGCCTTGGGGTCGATGTTGACCTCGGAACGGCCCGCCAGAATCGCGGTGACCGGAACCTCGAGCTTCTTTCCGGTCCGGGTGTGCGGAATCCCGGGGGCCTCGATGACCTCTTCGGGCACATGGCGTTTGGAGAGGCGGTCGCGGACCGCGCCCGCGATCCGGCCGATCAGCGCGTCGTCGAGCGTCGCGCCGGGGACCAGGGTGACGAACAGCGGCATCCAGTAGGCGCCGTCCGGTCCGTCGACACCGAGCACGAAGGCCTCGGCGATCTCGTCGAGCGCTTCGACGACCTCGTAGATGTCGGCCGATCCCATCCGGATCCCGTGGCGGTTCAACGTCGCGTCGCTGCGGCCGTGGATCACGAGCGACCCACGTTCGGTCACCGTCACCCAGTCGCCGTGCCGCCAGACCGGCTTGTCCGGATTCGACGCACCGCCCTCCCATTCGTGGGCGAAATAGGCCGCGCGGTAGCGCGCACCGTCGGGATCGTCCCAGAAGCTCACGGGCATCGACGGCATCGGCGCGGTGACGACGAGTTCACCCACCTCCCCCACCAGCGGGCGTGCGTCGGGCGACCAACTCTCCAGTGCCACACCGAGGTAGCGCACCGACAGCTCCCCCGGGACGACCGGTACACCGGTGGAGCCGCCGGCGAATGCGGACACGATGTCGGTGCCGCCGCTGATCGACGAGATGGGCAACCCGGACCCGACGTGGTCGTCGACCCAGGTGAAAAGATCTGCGGCGAGCGATGATCCGGTACTCCCGAGAGTGCGCAACCGACCGAGGTCGTGCCGGCGACCCGGTTCCAGACCCGCCTTCCGCGAGGCCTGCAGCTGACCGGGACTCGTGCCGAAGTAGGTGACGTGCTCGTCGTCGACGACCTGCCACAGGCGGTCGGCGTCCGGGTACAGGGGCGAACCGCTGTAACAGACGATCCGCGAACCGCAGAGAAGTCCGGCGACCTGATAGTTCCACATCATCCAGCTGAGGGCCGTCTGCCAGAAGAACACGTCGTCTGCCGACAGATCGCCGTGGAGCGCACCGGCTTTCAGGTGCTCCAGCAGGACTCCCCCGTGTCCGTGCACGATGCCCTTGGGGCGTCCGGTGGTGCCGGAACTGAACAGCACCCAGAGCGGATGGTCGAAGGGCACCTTGACGGGGTGGAAGTCGCCGGGGTCGCTGGTGACGGCGTCGGCATAGTCGAGGGCCGACGAGGACTCCTCGGTCGCGCCGATCGTGATGTGCGCGACCAGGTCCGGCAGTAGCCCGGCGAGCTCGGCGCTGTCGGCGCGCTTGTCGACGACCTTGCCGTTGTAGCGATATCCGGCGGCGGTGAACAGGACCTTGGGTGCGAGTTGGCCGAGTCGGCCGGCTGCCCCCTGCGGGGCATAGTCCTGGCCACATCCGGACCAGATCGCGCCCAGGGATGCGGTGGCCAGGAAGGCGATGACGGCCTCCGGGATGTCGGGGAGGTAGGCGGCCACCACGTCCCCCGACCCCACTCCGCGCGCACGCAGGGTCGCGGCCAGGCCCGCGACCTGCGCCGGCAGTTCCGCCCACGCGATCTCGGAACGGTCACCGGCCTCGTCGATGCCCACGATCGCGGCGCCGGGCAGGGCGGCGTGCCGCAGGATCTGATCGACGTAGTTCAGCCGCATCCCGGGGAACCAGACCGCACCGGGCATCCGGTCGTCGGCGAGCACCGCCTCGTCCCCGGGCCCGAGCGGTTCCGCGGCGAGGGCGTCGAGGTCGAAGAATTCCCATACGGCACGCCAGAACCGGGCCGGGTGTTCCACCGACCACGACCACAGATCGCCGTAATAGTCTGTGTCGGTCTCGAACCGCCCGGTCTCGAAACGCTCGGCGACGAAGCGGCCGAACCGGTCCATCTGGGTGSTCGTGACCTGCTCCGCAGTCCTCGACGTGCTCATCGCAACTGCTCGAGGATCGAGACCGCCTCGTCGCGCATCGCCACCTTGCGGACCTTCCCGGTGACGGTCATCGGGAACTCCTCGACCACATGGACGTACCGCGGGATCTTGTGTCGCGCGATCTTGCCGGTCGCGAACTCGCGCAGGTCGTCGGCGGTGAACTCGGTGGCGTTGTCGCGCAACCGCACCCAGGCCATCAGCTCCTCGCCGTATTTCACGTCGGGCACCCCGATCACCTGGGCGTCGAGGATGTCGGGATGGGTGTAGAGGAACTCCTCGATCTCGCGCGGGTAGATGTTCTCCCCGCCGCGGATCACCATGTCCTTGATGCGCCCGGTGATCCGGACATAACCGTTCTCGTCCATGTCGGCGAGGTCGCCGGTGTGCATCCACCCGTCGGCGTCGATGGCCTCGGCCGTCTTCTCCGGGTCGTTCCAGTACCCGGTCATCACCGAGTAACCGCGCGTACACAATTCGCCCGTCTCGCCGCGCGCCGAGGTCTCCCCGGTCCCGGGATCGACGACCTTGATCTCCAGGTGCGGGCCGACCTGCCCGACGGTGGTCACACGCAATTCGAGGGGATCGTCGACCCGCGTCTGCGTCGACACCGGCGACGTCTCGGTCATGCCGTAACAGATCGACACCTCACGCATGTGCATGCGGTCGACGACCTGCCGCATGACGTACTCGGGGCACGGCGACCCCGCCATGATGCCGGTACGCAGGCTCGACAGGTCGATGTCGAGCCCGTCGTCGAGCAGGCCGAGTTCGGCGATGAACATGGTGGGCACGCCGTAGAGGCTGGTGCAGCGGTACTCCGCGACCGCCTCGAGGGTGGCCCGCGGGTCGAAGGCCGGCGCCGGAATCACCATCGCCGCACCGTGACTCGTCGCCGCGAGGTTGCCCATCACCATGCCGAAGCAGTGGTAGAAGGGCACGGGTAGGCAGATCCGGTCGTCGGCGGTGTAGTTCAGCAGTTCGCCGACGAGATACCCGTTGTTCCCGATGTTCCGATGTGACAGCGTCGCACCCTTCGGGAAACCCGTTGTACCCGAGGTGTACTGGATGTTGATAGGGTCGTCGGGTGAGAGCGACGCAGCGATCTCGTCGACGCGTGCGAGCTCGTCGGCACTCGGCTCGACGCACAGCGCATCCCAGCCGGGGGATTCGAACAGAACCACTTCGCGCAGCTCCGGGCACTGCGGCCGGGCCTGTTCGAGCATCGCCGAATAGGCCGAGTCCTTGAAGCTCTCGGCGGCCAGGACGACGCTCGTCCCGGACTGCTGCAGCGCGTACTCGATCTCGTTCTGGCGGTACGCGGGATTAAGATTGACCAGCACGGCGCCGATCTCGGCCGCGGCGTACTGGGTCAACACCCATTCGAACCGGTTCGGCGACCACAGCCCGACGCGGTCGCCCACCGACACGCCGAGTCGTAGCAGTCCGGCCGCGAGCGCGCGCACGTCACGGTGGAACTCGGTGTATCGCCATTCCCGTCGTGCGGCGGCGTCGATCAACGCGGTTCGCTCGCCGTGGTCCGCGACGGTTCGGGCCAGGGTGGCTCCGATGGTCTCGGTAAGCAGTGCCGGTGTCTCCTCACCGCGCGTGTGTGCAGGCTTCGGGTGAGCCTCGGTGCTCATGTTCTGCTCCGGTCTGTTCTCGGGGGGTGGATGCCCGGATGGTCGGGGGCTTCGTCAGTTCTCGGGGGCGGGATCGGTACGCGTACCGCTCACACGGGACAGGACGACCTCCGCCTGGCGCAGGACCGGCCCGTCGATCATCTGACCGTCGAGGCTGAACACCCCGCCCGCGTGTTCGGCCGCACCGTCGAGGACCTTGCGCGCCCATTCGACCGCCTCGTCCGACGGCCGGTAACCGTTCCGGATGTGATCGACCTGGGACGGATGGATGCATGCGGTCGCGGTGTAACCCAGGGCCACCGCGTCGCGGACCTCGGCGACGAGTCCGTCGACGTCGGAGATGTCGAGGTGCACCGAGTCGACGGCGAACTTCCCGTACGCGGCGGCCGCGATGCGGACCATCGACCGGACCCAGCTCGCGACGTCCCGGTACTCACCCGGCCGGGGTTCACCCGGACCGAACCGGCTCGACGTGCCGCCGAGACCCGCGACGAGATCCTCTGCCCCCCACATCAGTCCGATGCAGTTGGAGGTGGCGGCGATGTCGCGGGCGCGGGTCGCGCCGAGCGGCGTCTCGATCAGTGCGATCGTCTGGAACGCGGTGTCCAGGATCGAGGACACGTCCTCGGCCTTGGCCTGCATCACCACCCGGTAGTTCGTCTCCGAGACGGCCGCGAGATCGCGCCGGTAGTCGCCGGTACCGGCCGGGTTGATCCGCACGATGGTGCGGTCCGGATCGACCGGATTGGCGACGAGAGCCTCGCGGGCTGCGACGCGGTTCGTCGGCGACACCGCGTCCTCGAGGTCGAGGATGACGACGTCGGCCCGGTCGAGGGCCTTCTGGTATCGCTCGGGACGGTCCGCCGGGCAGAACAACATCGCCGGCCCGGGCGGCAGCCACGCGTTGGTGAGCTGCCCCGACAGTCCGGAACCCGCGACCGGGCCGCCGGGTGGGTCCTCGAAGAACATCGTCGTCACTCCGTCCGTTGCCTGCGCACCAGCGTTGCTCGTGCGGCGCGGGCGACGACCTCGCCGTGCTGGTTGCGTCCGATGTGGGTCAAGTTCACCACGCCCTCACCCGGACGGGACCGCGATTCGCGTTTACCGGTGCACTCGGTCTCCGCGTACAGGGTGTCGCCGGCGAACAACGGCGCCGGGAAGGCGACCTCGCTGAAGCCCAGGTTCGCCACGAGGGTGCCCTGGGTGAGTTGGGAGACCGACAATCCCACGATCGTCGAGAGGGTGAACATGGAGTTGATCAGGCGTTGCCCGCCGAAACCCGGCTGTTCGGCCGACCAGGCGGCGTCGAGGTGGAGCGCCTGCGTGTTCATGGTCAGTGTCGTGAACAGCACGTTGTCGGCCTCGGTGACAGTGCGTCCGGGCCGGTGTTCGTAGATCGTGCCCTCCTCGAACTCCTCGAACCACAACCCGCGCTGTACGATTCGACGCCCGCCGGTGGTGTCGCTCATGCGAACCCCAACTCGCGCGCGATGAGCATGAGCTGCACCTCGGTCGTGCCTTCACCGATCTCGAGGATCTTCGAATCGCGGTAGTGCCGGGCGACGGGATATTCGTTCATGAAGCCGTACCCGCCGTGGATCTGCGTGGCCATCCGGGCGTTGTCCATCGCCGCCTCACTGGCGATCATCTTGGCGATCGACGCCTCCTTCTTGAAGGGCTTGCCCGCCAACATCTTCGCCGCCGCGTCGTAGTAGGCGGTCCGCGCGACGTGGGCGCGCGCCTCCATCCGGGCGATCGCGAAGGACACCGACTGGTACTCACCGATCGCCTTGCCGAAGGACTGTCGCTCCTTGGCGTACTTCACGCTCTCGTCGACGCACCCCTGGGCGACGCCGGTGGCGAGGGCTGCGATGGCGATCCGCCCCTCGTCGAGGATGGACAGGAAGTTGGCGTATCCGCGGCCGCGGACACCGAGCAGGTTCTCCTTGGGAACGCGTACGTCGGTGAAGGTCAGCGGATGGGTGTCCGAGGCATTCCACCCGACCTTGTTGTACGCCGGCTCGGCGGTGAAACCCGGGGTGCCGGACGGCACGATGATGGTGGAGATCTCCTTCTTGCCGTTCTCCTTCACCCCGGTCACCGCGGTCACCGTCACCAGTGAGGTGATGTCGGTCCCCGAGTTGGTGATGAACTGCTTGCCGCCGTTGATGATCCACGAGTCACCGTCGTCACGGGCCGTGGTCGCGGTGGCCCCGGCATCCGAACCCGCCCCGGGTTCGGTCAGCCCGAAGCCGGCGAGCGCCGTGCCCGCCGTGAGTTCGGGGAGGTACTGCTCTTTCTGCTCCTCGCTGCCGAATCGGTAGATCGGCATGGCGCCCAGACTCACCCCGGCTTCGAGGGTGATGGCGACGGACTGGTCGACCTTGGCGAGTTCCTCCAGCGCGAGCGACAGGGCGAAGTAGTCGCCGCCCATGCCGCCGTATTTCTCGTCGAAGGGGAGACCGAACAGTCCCATCTTGCCCATCTGGGCGACGACGTCGTACGGAAAGCTGTGCTCGGCATCGTGTTTCGCGGCCACCGGCGCCACCACGGTCTGCGCGAAGTCGCGGACCGTCGCGATGAGGTCGGTGTACTCCTGGGTGAGTTCCATGTGAGCCCTTCTACTGGGAGTCGACAGTTGATTCGGGTGCGGTGACGACGGCGAGGATCTGTCCCGCGTCGACCTTGTCCCCCACCTTCACGGAGATGTCGACGGTGCCGTCCACCGGCGCGGTGAGTGCATGTTCCATCTTCATCGCCTCGACGACGACGATCGACTGGCCGGCGGTGACGTCGGCCCCGATCTCGGCGGCGACGGCGACCACGGTGCCCGGCATGGGACTGGTGATCTCGCCGGCGTGCTCGTCGGCGGCCTCGTCGAGCAGGGGCTTCGCGAGTTCGAGGACCCAGGTGCCCGACGGCCCTCCCACCCACCAGCTCTCCCCGACGCGAACACTCGACCACGACTGCGTCACCCCGTCGACGACCAGGCGGTCCGAGCCGCGCCCGTCGCCGGGCTGCGCCGGCTGGTAGACCACGTGCCCGGTCCACGACGCCTCGGCGTCGTCGTCGAACGTGACGGTGGCGGTTCCCGAGACGGACCATTCGTCGGCGGCATCGACCTGGATGGCCACCGTCGAATGCCGTCCGCCGGCGACGAGGCGGGTGCGGACCGGAGCGGATCGACCGACCCGCCATCCGACCGCCGAGGACCAGACGTCGTCGGCATCGCGAGCGCCGATCCGCGCCAGACCCACGAGCACCTGCGCCTCGGGAATGGGCTCCGGCGCAGCGTAATCGATGACGAGGCGGTCCAACAGCTCGGTGTCGAGGTCGGCGTCCACGACCGCCTGCTGACGCAGGACGAAGCGGCAGAAGTCGATGTTGGTGACCACGCCCAGCACGCGCGTGTGGGCCAGTGCCTGGTCGAGACGTTCGAGCGCCTCCTCCCGGTCGGCACCGTACGCGATGATCTTCGCGAGCATCGGGTCGTAGTCACTGCCGACGCGCAATCCGTCGAGCATGGCCGAGTCGACGCGGATGCCGCCACCGGCCGAGGTGTCGGGATGGACGAGATGCTCGATCGTCCCGCCGGTCGGCAGGAAACCGCGTGCCGGGTCCTCGGCGTACACGCGTGCCTCGATCGCGTGGCCGCTGAGGGTGATCGTGTCCTGCGTCAGACCCAGGACTTCTCCGCGGGCGACGCGGATCTGTTGTTCCACGAGGTCGACTCCGGTGACGAGCTCGGTCACCGGGTGCTCGACCTGCAGGCGGGTGTTCATCTCCATGAAGAAGAACTCGTCGGGCCGGTGCGCCGACACGATGAACTCGACCGTGCCCGCCCCGGTGTAGCCGACACTGCGCGCGGCATCGCACGCGGCCTCACCGATGCGAGCACGGGTCTCGGCGTCGAGCAGCGCCGACGGCGCCTCCTCGATCACCTTCTGGTGCCGCCGCTGCAATGAGCACTCGCGCTCGCCGAGGTGGATGACGTTCCCGTGCTGATCGGCGAGGACCTGCACCTCGATGTGGCGCGGGGTGTCGACGAAATGCTCGAGGAACAGCGCGTCGTCGCCGAACGCGGCGGCGGCCTCACGGCGGGCCCGCTCCAGCGCGGCCGGCAGCTCCGACGCCTCGGCCACGCGATGCATCCCCTTGCCACCGCCACCCGCACTGGGCTTGATGAGAACCGGGAACCCGATGTCGGGTGCCGCGGCGATGAGGTCGTCGTCGGTCAGGCCGGGGCGCGACAGACCCGGCACCACCGGCACGTCGCGAGCGGTGACGGCGGCCCGGGCCGTGATCTTGTCTCCCATCGTCGCGATCGCCTCCGCGGGCGGCCCGATGAAGACGATGCCCGCCTCCGCCAGAGCGGCCGCGAACTTCTGGTTCTCCGACAGGAATCCGTAGCCCGGGTGGACGGCGTCGGCACCGGTCTTGCGTGCCGCGTCGACCACTTTTGCGATGTCGAGGTAGCTCTGGGTGGCGGCGGCCGGGCCGATGTGCACGGCGACGTCGGCCTCCCGGACGTGGCGCGCCTGCGCGTCGGCGTCGGAATAGACGGCGATACTGCGGATTCCCATGTGGCGCAGGGTGTCGATCACCCGGCAGGCGATCTCACCACGGTTGGCCACCAGGACGCTGCGGATGGGTCTGGTACTCACGGTCGAAGTCCTCGGGGTAGGCGGAGCGGCGTCGGCATCGGCGGTCACATCCGGAAGACGCCATAGCGCGGATCGGCGAGCGGGGCGTACCGGGCGGTTTCGAGGGCGAGGCCGAGCAGTGTCCGGGTCTGCGCGGGGTCGACGATGCCGTCGTCCCACAGCCGGGCCGTCGAGTAGTAGGCATCCGACTGTTGTTCGAACTGTTCGCGGATCGGGGCCTTGAACGCTTCCTCGTCCTCGGTGGACCATTCCGCACCGGATCGCTCGATCTGGTTGCGTCGCACCGTTCCGAGGGTGTCGGCGGCCTGCGGTCCGCCCATGACCGAGATGCGGGCGTTGGGCCACATCCAGAGGAATCTGGGCGAGTACGCGCGTCCGCACATCGAGTAGTTGCCCGCGCCGAAGGAGCCGCCGACCATGACGGTGAACTTGGGCACGCGTGCGCACGCCACGGCGTTGACCATCTTGGCCCCGTTCTTGGCGATGCCGCCCTGCTCGTAGGCCTTGCCGACCATGAAGCCCGTGATGTTCTGCAGGAACAGCAACGGGATGCGACGCTGGTCGCACAGTTCGATGAAATGAGCTCCCTTCAGCGCGGATTCGCTGAACAGGACACCGTTGTTGGCGACGATCCCCACCGGGTGACCGTGCAGGTGCGCGAACGCCGTCACCAGACTGGTGCCGTAGTTCGCCTTGAACTCGTTGTATTCCCCTCCGTCGCACAGGATCTCGATGACCGACCGGACGTCGTACGGAGTTCGCGGGTCGGTGGGCACCACGTCGTAGATGTCGGTCTGCGGCCGCACCGGCTCACGGACCGGGATCGTCTCCCACTGTGGCGCCTCACGGGGCCCGAGGGTCGCGACGATCTCGCGGACCTTGGCGAGCGCCTGCTGGTCGTTGTCGACGAGGTGGTCGGTGACACCGGAGACCGATGAGTGCATCGCACCACCGCCCAGGTCCTCGGCGGAGACATCCTCCCCGGTCGCCGCCTTCACCAGCGGCGGACCCGCGAGGAAGATGGTGCCCTGATTGCGCACGATCACCGTCTCGTCGCTCATCGCCGGGACGTAGGCCCCGCCGGCGGTCGACGACCCGAGAACCGCGGCGATCTGCGGGATGCCGGCGGCGCTCATGGTCGCCTGATTGAAGAAGATCCGTCCGAAGTGATCCCGGTCGGGGAACACCTCGTCCTGCTGGAGCAACATCGCGCCGCCCGAGTCGACGAGGTAGATGCACGGGAGCCGGTTGGCCGCCGCGATCTCCTGCGCACGCAGATGCTTCTTGACCGTGACCGGGTAGTACGTGCCGCCGGAGACCGTGGCGTCGTTGGCGACGATCATGCACTCGCGACCCGCGACGCGCCCCACGCCGGCGATGACCCCGGCGGCGGGCACCTTGCCGCCGTACATCCCGAAGGCCGCGAGCGGGGCCACCTCGATGAACGGCGACCCGACGTCGAGCAGCCCGTCGACCCGGTCCCGCGGGAGCAACTTTCCGCGAGCGACGTGGCGATCACGAGCCTTCGCGCCGCCGCCGGCGGACACCTCTCGCAGGCGTTCGTCGAGCAGGTCGAGATTGCGCTGGTGTGCGGCCCGGAAGCCGTCGAGCGTGCTGGTCACCGTCGACCCTTCAGTTAGTAATGATTAACTGAAAGTGATCGTACGCGATGAAGTGGCCCATGTCACGCCCCGGGTTCGTCCACTGCGTCGACATGACCTACGTGACGCGCATCACGTCTTCTCGTACTGTTGTGGCAGGCCCACCACCCCGGGCCGACACAACCGATGCGCCGACACCCCGGAACCCCGGACCGGCCACCGCACATAGAAGGCCAGGTGACCCCATGACCCTCGCAGACGACCGCGCTCGCTCCGAGCACGTCCCGACCCCCGGCACGCCGCCCGAGACGGCAGCCACCGGGTTCTCGCTCGACGACCGCTACACCCGCGAGTCCGGCGACATCTACCTCACCGGCATCCAGGCCCTGGTACGCATGGTCCGCGACCGCGCTCGCGTCGACCGCCGTTCCGGCCTCCGGACCGCCTCGTTCATCTCCGGCTACGAGGGCTCTCCCCTCGCCGGTTACGATCTCGAACTCGCCCGACGGCACGAGCATCTCGCCCCGTACGACGTCATCCACCGGCCCGGTCTCAACGAAGAGCTCGCCGCGACCTCGGTGATGGGTTCACAGCTCGCCGCACAGGTCATCGGCGGTGCCGAATTGACGCCGTCCGCGGACGGGCTCCCCCGCGACGGCGTCGTCGGATACTGGTACGGCAAGGCGCCCGGTCTCGATCGCGCGACGGACGCCCTGCGGCACGCGAACCTCATCGGAACCCATTCCGCCGGTGGCGCCGTCGCGCTCGTCGGTGACGACCCGGGCGCGAAATCCTCGACGGTCCCGTGCGCGTCGGAGATGGCGCTGGCCGACCTCTACATCCCGATCCTCTATCCGGCCGATTCCCAGGACATCCTGGATCTCGGTGTCCATGCGGCGCTCATGAGTCGCACCAGCGGGGTCTGGACCTCGCTCAAGATCTCCGCGCACGTCGCGGACGGCGCGTCGACCGCACGCGTCGACCCGGACCGCATAGTGCCCGTCTACGGCGACCTCGGGACGAGCCCCCACGTGCCCAGCGGACGACTGCTCGGCGCCCATCTCATGGAACTCGAACAGAATCAGCTGACCACCCGGCTCCCGCGTGCGCAGGAGTACGCACGGCTCAACGGCCTCAACCGGATCGTGGTCTCGAGTCCCGACGACCGCATCGGCATCGTCGCCGCGGGAAAGACCTACCTCGATCTCCGGGAAGCACTGCGACTGATGCGGATCGACGACGAGGATCTGCGCCGGCTCGGAATCCGCATCCTCAAGCTCGGCATGGTCTACCCGATCGAGCGAGAGATCCTGAATCGCTTCATGTTCGACACCGCCACCGGCGATCTCGACGAGGTCATCGTGGTCGAGGAGAAGCGCGACTTCATCGAGACGATGATGCGCGACATCCTGTTCCGCCACCCGCGGGCCCCGCGCATCGTGGGGAAGGTGCATGAAGACGGATCGACCTTGTTCTCCCGCTTCGGCGAACTCGACGTCGACGCGGTGACCCGAGGACTCGCCGACCGTCTCGCCCGCCACGGGGTCGACGCCGCGCGGATCTGGCTCGACCGCAAAGCCGCTCGCCGCACCCGCATCGAACTCCCGTTGGCGGTGCGCACGCCGTACTTCTGCTCCGGCTGCCCCCACAACAGTTCGACGAAGGTCGCCGAGAACACCCTGGTCGGCGCCGGCATCGGTTGTCACGCGATGGTGTTGCTGATGGATCCCCGGCAGGTCGGCGACATCGCCGGGGTCACCCAGATGGGCGGCGAGGGCGCGCAGTGGATCGGCATGGCCCCGTTCGTGTCCGCGGACCACTTCGTGCAGAACATCGGCGACGGAACCTTCTCGCACTCGGGGTCGCTAGCGTTGCGGGCCGCCGTGGCGTCGGGCGCGAACATCACCTACAAGCTGCTCTACAACGGCACCGTCGCGATGACCGGTGGACAGGATCCGGTGGGCGGGATGACCCTGCCGCGGTTGACGTCACTGTTGCTCGACGAAGGCGTCAGCCGGGTCGTGGTCACCTCCGACGACCCGAAACACGTTCGTACGCTGGGACTCCCCGACACCGTCGAGGTTCGCCACCGCGATGACCTGCTCGAGGTACAGACCGAACTCGCGGGCGTCGCGGGCGTCTCGGTGCTCGTCCACGATCAGCACTGCGCCGCCGAGAAGCGCCGCAAGCGCAAGCGCGGCGCCATGCCCACCCCCACTCGTCGCGTCGTGATCAACGAACGCATCTGCGAGGGGTGCGGCGACTGCGGCGAGAAGTCGAACTGCCTCTCGGTGCACCCGGTCCAGACCGAGTTCGGACGCAAGACGCGCATCGACCAGAGTTCGTGCAACCTCGACCTCTCCTGCCTCAAGGGCGACTGCCCGTCGTTCGTCACGGTCACCCCGGGCACCGACCGCATCCGCACGCGCGCAGCCGATCTGGCGGACACCGTGTTGCCGATGCCCGCGGTCCCCGCCATCCGCGACACCTTCTCCCTGCGCATCACGGGTATCGGTGGTACCGGCGTGGTGACCGTGTCCCAGGTCCTGGCCACCGCTGCCGTCCTCGACGGCCACTCGGCCCGGACCGTCGACATGACCGGGCTCGCGCAGAAGGGCGGCGCCGTGGTCAGCGACATCAAGGTGGCCCCGCATCCGCTGGAGCAGGCGGCGAAGGTGGCGTCCGAGGACTGCGACCTGTACCTCGTGTGCGACCCGCTGGTCGGTACCGACCCGGTCAACCTCAAGGTCACCGCTCCCGAGAAGACGGTCGCGATCGTCTCGACCACCCAGGTGCCGACCGGGTTGATGGTCATCGACACCTCGGTCGGGTTCCCGGCGGACTCCGCCGTCCACTCCGCGGTCGACTCCCGGGTCGCGCGGACTGTGTACCTCGATTCGGGAGCGGTGTCGACAGCCTTGTTCGGCGACGAGCAGTACGCCAACATGCTGATGGTCGGTGCTGCGTATCAAGCCGGGGCGCTGGCCATCTCGGCGGAATCCATCGAGCGGGCGATCGAGCTCAACGGCGTGGCCGTGGACGCGAACGTCCAGGCGTTCCGGCGCGGCCGGCAGGTCGTGTCCGATCCCGACTCCGTGTCTCGCACCATCGACGGACTGCACGGTCGCGAGGTCGCCGAGATCGAACCGAGCCGCCACGCCCTCGCGGTGGTCAGCGCGCTCGGGGATATCGACGCCGACCTCCGGCGCACCATCGCGATCCGGTACGACGAGCTGACCGCCCACTCCGACGAGAGATACGCGCGAACCTACCTCGACACGGTCGACCGCGTCCGACGCGTCGCATCGGACCCCTCGCTCACCGCCGCCGTCGCCCGGAACCTGTTCAAGCTGATGGCCTACAAGGACGAGTACGAGGTCGCCCGGCTCACGCAGGACCCGGCGTTCGCCGCGCGCATCGCCGACGAGTTCGGCGCCGACGCCGAGGTCGCGGTGCGCCTCCACCCGCCGACGCTGCGCAGCATGGGGATGCGCGAGAAGCTGGCGCTGGGATCGTGGGCCGACACCCCGCTGAGCGCGCTCGCGAAGATGAAGCGGCTCCGGGGAACCCGACTGGACCCGTTCGGCCGCAGCGAGATCCGTCGCACCGAACGCGCGCTGATCGTCGAATACCGCGAACTCGTCGACGCCGCGCTCGATGCGCTCGCGGGTGGGCGCATCGGCGCGGACCAGGTACCCGCGGTCGTCGACCTCGCGGAACTACCGGACATGGTCCGGGGTTATGAGGGGATCAAGATGGCCAACGTCGCGCGCTACCGGGAAGCGGTCGCACGGCAGCGGGAGGTGCTGGGGATCTGAGGCTTTCGAGCTAGCGCAACTGAAAACCGCCCGACACAGCGCACCCGACGCCCATGAGGCATCGGGCCACCGCTGGAGGGTGGTTTTCAGCCGGCCGGCCTCAGCGCGCCCGCCGAAGACGCGCCACGGCGGTCTGGCCGTCGTCGCCCGAGACGACCTCGCACTCGTAGTGCGCTCTGGTCGGCGGGGCGACGGCGACCAGGTCGTACTGGGCGGTGTTCATCTCGATCAGCAATTCACCGCCGACGGCGAGCCATCTCCCGGCGTCGGCGATCAACGCCGTGATGTGGTCGAGGCCGTCCGGGCCGCCGAGCAGCGCGCCGCGCGGTTCGTGATCCCGCGCCTCCGGCGCCAGCAGTCCGAGCGCCGACTCGGGCACGTAGGGAGGCACTGCGGCGATCACGTCCAGACGGCCGCGTAGTGCTGCCGGTAGCGGGACGAGCCCGGCACCGAGGTGAATCCCGGTCCCGCCCGGCAGGTTTCGGCGCGCGAAGCCGAGGGCGGTGTCGTCAGCATCGACGACATGCAGTTCGACGCCGGGCACCGCGGCCGCAACACTCGCGGCGATGGGTGCGACGCCGCAGAACGCCTCGACTACGGTCGGCGACCGGCACGCATCTGCTGCGGCGATCGCGGTGCGCGCCAACAACAGGGAACGCTGCCGCGGCACGAAGACGCCCGGGCCCACGGACAACCGCAACCCGCCGAACTGCACCCAGCCCACCAGATGCTCGATCGGCACGCCGGCCACGCGTCGGGCACAGAGCGCGTCGAGTTCGGTTGCGTCGGCGGCGTGTTCGCGAAGCAGCGCAGCTTCTTCTTCGGCGAAGACACATCCCGCACGACGCAGGAGGCGAACGATCGGATCGTCGGGGGCGTCATCCCCGGTTAGGCGAGTCATCCTTCTTCAGACCGTACAAGAAGGCCGCCGCGATGAGCAGCGCCACCTGCAGGAATCCCAGGATCAGCCCGACGATCGCACCGGCACCGAGGTCGAGGAACGGTGGCGTGATCAGTGCCGCGGCGAACAGGGCCAGCCATGCGGCGACTCCGACGACCGCGAGGAACGGCAGCGCCTTGCGGTAGCTCGGAACCAGCACGAACGTCGCCGCGATGCCGACGACCCCGAGCATGATGAAGAACTTGCCGGGGTTCAGGACGATCTCGTAGGAGAAGTACGCGGGTATACCGCCCTGTCCTTCCTCGAAATCCGTTCCCCAGCGGTTGAGTTCCTCCTCGGCGCCGACCCCGACCGAGATCCATCCGAGGAAGCCCATGAAGTACGTGACGACCCCCGCGACCGCGGAGGCCAGCGCGAAGATCACCGACAGGTCGGCACGTGGCCCGCGGGCCGGCTGTCCCCAACCGGGAGGCGGGTACGGCGCGCCGGTGTTCCACTGCTGAGGCGGAAGACTCCCGGTGCCGGGGTGCTGGACGTGGGCCGTCTGATCCTGGTTGCCGGCGAAGCCCCCGGTCTGCGGCGGGCCCTGCGGAACGCCTGACCACTGACCGCCGGGGTGCTGAGGTTCGCCTGGATTCACGATCCGCTCCTCGTCGCTGCTGCGGGACTCGGCCCGCCGCCCTCGCGGGCTGTTCTGCGCCCGCCGTCCGGCGCGCGATCATGCGCAAGACTAAGCCCTTCCCGGCCTCGTGAGCACCGACTGGTGCAGTTTTCATTCGACCGGGTCACCCACCCCGCGATCCGCGCGCCGACGTCGGACACGCTGTATCTCCGCACGCGCGAACGCGTAGAGTTCGGGATCGATGTCCGCGACGCATGAACCGCGCGAGGACGAATCGGAGATCACGAATCGTCCGCCGACGCGCCGAACCCAGGCCAAGGCGGCCCGTCGTGCCGAATTGCTGTCCGCCGCCGCCCACCAGATGGCCGAGCGCGGGTTCGCCGGCGTGCGACTAGAGGACATCGGCCGAGCCGTCGGGGTGAGCGGCCCGGCCATGTACCGCCACTTCTCCTCCAAGACCGAGCTTCTCGACGAGATGCTCATCGACATCAGTCAGCGACTGCACGACGGCGGCAGCGAGGTCGCCGACCGCGGTGGCTCACCGGCGGAAACCCTGGTGGCGCTCATCGGCTTTCACATCGACGTCCTCGTCACCCGTCCCGACCTCATCACGGTGCAGGACCGGGACCTGCCGTCGATGACCCCGGACGCCAATCACCGGGTCCGGCTGCTGCAGCGCCGGTACGTGGAGCGGTGGGTGGATGTGCTCCTCGCGGTGACCGACGAGAACGGGGGCACGCTCGACCGCGACGAAGCCCGCGTGCGCGTGCACGCGATGTTCGGGTTGCTCAACTCCTCGCCGCGCCTGCCCGACTTCGACCAGCACGGACTGCGCCGCCTCCTCACCGCGATGGCGTTGGCGGCACTGCGGTGTGAGGTGCCGGATCAGCCGTGACCCGGCACCCCGCACTCACCAACCGTCGATGTGGAGTACCGAGTCGAGGGGCTTGCGCGGCGCAGGCTTGAAATCGGTGCCCTTGCTGTAGGCCACCGGCAGCAACACGCCCTGATGGATGTTGGCCGGGATTCCGAGAAGCTCGGCGACCTCCTTCTCGTAGTTGAGATGGAGGGTCGTCCACGCCGACCCGAGGCCGCGGGCACGCAACGCCAGCTGCAGGCTCCAGGCGCCCGGCAGCAACGAGCCCCAGACACCGGCCTGGTTACCAGCCGGCAGGTCACCGCCGGTGTAGATGGCGCCGATGACCAGCACCGGAACCTGCCCCATCGTGTCGGCGAGGTACTGGGCACTGGACGCGACGCGCTTACCGGTCTCGTCCCGCGGAGCCTGGCCGGTGTAGTACTTGGCGAACGACTGTGCGTAGTAATCCGCGACCTTCTGCTTCAGGTCGGGATCGGTGAGCACGATCCAGTGCCAGGTCTGGCTGTTGCTGCCGGTCGGCGCCTGCAACGCGACCTCGAGCGCCTCCTTGACCACGTCGAGCGGCACGGGACGCTCGAAGTCGAGACGCTTGCGCACCGAGCGGGTGGTGGTGAGGAGTTGGTCAGGGTCCAGGGGCAGTAGATCGGTCATGTCTCCATCCTGCACAAAACCACTTCTGTGCACCACGTCGACCCCGCTGCGCCGGGACCGTCACCGACGACCCGTCAGGGCGACTCCGGCGGTAACACACCGGCCTGCTCCAGGTACTCCACCAACCGGTTCGTGACCTTCGCCCGACGGACCTCGGCCGGTGTGAAGTACGCCGCGTCGGCGGCGTCGTCACCTGGACGCAGTTCCCCAGAACGTATCTCGGCTCGGAAGTCGTGCACCTCGTACACCCGTCCGTCGCCGACCGGGATCTCGAGTCGGATGGCCGGTTCGCCGACCGTCACCCGCAATCCGGTTTCCTCCTCGACCTCGCGGACCACCGCCTGCTCCAGCGACTCTCCGGGTTCGACCCGACCGCCGGGGAGGCTCCAGTGGCCGGCCGACGGCTCGTTCCGCCTCAGGATCAACAGGATCCGTCCTGACTTGTCGGTGATGAGCGCCCCGACGGCGACGATACGCGCGCTCATCGCGAGTCTTTCGTCGGCACGCGCGTTCGTGCCTCGTCGTCCGGAACCGGCGATCCCGCGAGGTACCGGCCGATCCAGTCGCGGATCGCCGACAGCGCTTCGTCGTCCGATCCGGCGTCGACGACGTGGTCGATCATGCCCTGCGCGGCCATGCGCCCGGCGAGAATGCCCTGCCGCGAGGCCATCTCACCGGCATGGTCGAGATCGCGGTGCACGATGAGACTCGCTCCCTCGGGCGGCAACGGCGAGAGCCAGGCGTCGGCGCGCGCGACCCGGACGTCGGCGGGGAACAGCGCGAGCGCGGCGCCGCCCGCACCCTGCCCGAGGAGGACCGAGACCGTTGGCACGCGCACACTGAGCAATTCGACTGTGCAGCGCGCTATCTGCGCCGCGAGGCCACCCTCCTCGGCGACGACCGACAGTTCCGCGCCCGGGGTGTCGATCACGGTGACCACCGGGAGTCCGAGGTCGCCGGCCGCCATGATCGCCCGCCGCGCCTCGCGCAGATGTCGCGGCCCCGGGAGGTCCCCCGCCGCCTGTGACGTCCGGTCGTAGCCGACGACCAACGCGACCCGACCGTCGAAGTCGCTGAGCGAGAAGCGCAGTGGCCCGGCATCCGACAACGGCGCCGACTCACCGCCGGCCAGGAACTCGACCAGGCCCGCGCGTCCGGCCTCGCGGGTGGCGAGCACACAGGCCCAAGTGTCCTCCGGCTCCCCCGACTGCGTGCGCTGCGGACGTACCGTCACCGAGTCGTCCGACGACGGCCGGTCACGCGCGTCGAGCAGTCGCAGCACCGCGGCGAGGCGGGCCGGCAGATCGACGGGATCGACCACGTCGTCGACAACCGTTGTGCGTACCAGATTCTCCGCGGTCTGGACATCGGCCGGAAAGGGCTCCCCGTACAGGCCTTCGTAGACGCGCGGCCCGAGAAAACCGATGAGCGCTCCGGGTTCCGCCCAGGTGATGTGGCCGAGCGAACCCCACGACGCGAATACCCCGCCCGTGGTCGGATGACGCAGGTACACCAGGTAGGGCAGGCCGGCGGCCTTGTGGTCGGTCACGGCACCCGTGATGGCGACCATCTGCAAGAACGCCGCGGTTCCCTCCTGCATCCGGGTGCCTCCGGAGGCGGGAAACGCCAGCAGCGGAAGTCGTTCGCGTGTCGCGCGTCGGACCGCCGCGACGATCCGGGCCCCCGCATCGCGCCCGATCGACCCGCCGAGGAACTCGAACTCCCCCAGCACGATCGCCACTCGCCGGCCGCCGATCGCGCCGGCGCCGGTGGTGACCGATTCGTCCGAACCGCTCCTTCGGCGCGCCCGGTCGAGCTCGATGGCATAGGTGTCGTCCGCACCATCGGACGTCGTCGCCGGCTCACCGACCGGCGCATCCCACGGTTCCCACGTACCGTCGTCGACGATCATCACGCGCAGGTCTGTCGCCGTCAGCCGTGCCCGCTCACCCATGCCTCACACCGTATCCCGCCGCGGCCGGGTGGCTCCGGCCTGACGTCGACACTCTCCGCGACGCCCCGACGCGATGATTTCCGTCGGCGCCCGGTGTCATACTCTCGTCAGCCTTTCCGTTCCGACCGACCCACCCGGGGGCCCTCGTGTCCGACACGTTCCGCATCGTCCGATCCATCACCGTCGACGCACCGCCTAGTGCGGTGCTCCCGTACCTGACCGACTTTCACCAGTGGGTCCACTGGTCCCCCTGGGAGGACGTCGATCCGGACCTGTCCCGGGAGTACTCCGGCGCGGAGTCCGGTGTCGGGGCGAAATACGCCTGGTCGAGAAACAAGAAGGCCGGACGCGGCGCCATGGAGATCATCCGCATCGACGAGCCGCGTGAGGTCGAGGTGCGCCTCGACTTCGAGAAGCCGATGAAGGCCACCAACACCGTCACCTTCGAACTCGCGCCGGAGGGACAGGCGACGCGGGTGTCCTGGACGATGGTCGGCGCACAGACGTTGTTCAGCCGCGTGGCAGGGTTCTTCGGCATCTTCGACAAGATGCTGGGCAAGGACTTCGAGAAGGGACTGGCCCAGCTCAAGACGGTCAGCGAGAGTAGATGACCCGGGTGCGCAGGAGGACGTCGGCCACCGACCGCCGACGCCGGTCGACGACCACCCACACCAGACCGATCGCGAAGAACGTGCAGAGCAGGGCGCGCAGCACCGCGATGGTCGGCCGGATGCGGGCACCCTCCGAGTTGACCACCCGCAGGCCCATCACGACCGACCCGAGGGTGCGCCCGGAGACCTCCCAGCACGTCGCGAGGTAGAGCACCGCCACCAGCACGAAGCCGGTCGTGGTGAAGACCAGATTGACCTCCGGCAACGAGAATTCGCTGACCGAGAGCACGAACTTCATCAGGGACAGGCCCGCGTAGGCGGCACCGAGGATCGTCCACACGACGAGGAGGTCGAGGAACGAGGCGACGCCCCGGCTCACGATGCCCGCGTTCTTGTCCCGGTCCTGCACCGCATGGGCCTTGTGCACGGGTGGCAGACCGGGCGTCGTCGGGGCCGAGTTCTGCAGCGGCTCTGACGGTTTCGGTTCCGCGGTCATCGTGGCCCCTCCTCATCGGGAGCGGCCTCGATGGCCGCGGCACCGCGGCGACGCAGAAATCGGTTGACCGCGTTGGCCACCGCGTCGTCGGCACGTTCGCTGGTGCTGCGCACGTCGGTCATCACATCGGCGGTCACCGAGGTGCTCGCCTCCCGGATGATGTCGGGGAGATCGACGCCGTCGATGATCTCCTCGGCGAGCCCGATCAGATCGACCCGCCCGAGGATGGCGTCGATGTCGATCCGCGCGGCGATCGCGTCGATGTCGATTCCGGTGGCGACGGAGTCGAGATCGACCTTTCCGATCACCGCGTCGAGGTCGACGAGGTCGATCGCCGCATTCAGGTCCACCTGTGCCACAGCACGATCGAGATCCACGGTGGTGATGACCTCGTCGATGTCGATGAGAGCGAGGACCTCGCCGATGAGGCGCGTGAGGTCGACATGGGTGAGGACGAGGGCGGTGAGGTCGACCTCCTCGACCAGGGCGTCGACCACTTCGCGGATGACGACGCCCAGAACGGCTCGCGTCGTCGAGACCACCACGGTGACAGCGGTGTCGGCGGCTTCGGCCAGCCGCACGCGGACGGACCCGATGACCCCGCCCGCGAGGGGCAGACGTTCTGCCACGTCCGCCATCACCCCGGCGAACCGCAGCGACTCCTCGGCGAGCTGGGAGATCGCGCCGCGCCGCGCCCGGGAGTCCACCGACGAATTATCGCATGCGGGATCGGGGCCGGTCGGGCCACGAAAAAACCCGAGCGGGCAGACCCGCTCGGGTTCTTCGGTTCTCGTGTGCCTTACAGAGCCTGGTAGAGCTCCCGAGCCAGCGCGGCGGTCTCGGACGGCGTCTTGCCGACCTTGACGCCCGCAGCCTCGAGGGCTTCCTTCTTGCCCTGCGCGGTGCCCGCACCGCCGGAGACGATGGCGCCGGCATGGCCCATGGTCTTGCCCTCTGGAGCGGTGAAGCCCGCGACGTAGCCGACGACCGGCTTGGTCACGTTGGCCTTGATGTACTCGCCGGCCTTCTCCTCGGCGTCGCCGCCGATCTCACCGATCATGACGATCAGCTTGGTCTCGGGATCCTTCTCGAACGCCTCGATGGCGTCGATGTGGGTGGTCCCGATGACGGGGTCGCCGCCGATGCCGATGGCGGTCGAGAAGCCGAGATCGCGCAGCTCGTACATCATCTGGTAGGTCAGGGTGCCCGACTTGGAGACCAGACCGATCGGACCCTTGCCCGTGATGTTGTTCGGCGTGATGCCCACCAGCGCCTCACCCGGCGTGATGATGCCGGGGCAGTTGGGGCCGATGATGCGGGTCTTCTCGCCCTTCTCCACGTTGTAGGCCCACGCGTAGGCGGAGTCCTGCACCGGGATGCCCTCGGTGATGACCACGAGCAGCGGGATCTCCGCGTCGATGGCCTCGATGATGGCGTCCTTGGAGAACTTCGGCGGCACGAAGGCGATCGAGGTGTCGGCCCCGGTCTCCTTCATGGCCTCGGCGACCGATGCGAACACCGGCAGCTCGACGTTGTTGCCGTCGGCGTCGACGTGCGACACGGTGGTGCCGGCCTTGCGCGCGTTGACACCGCCGACGATGTTGGTGCCGGCCTTGAGCATCAGAGCGGTGTGCTTGGTGCCCTCACCGCCGGTGATGCCCTGGACGATGACCTTGTTGTCTTTGTTCAGAAAGATCGACATATTCCGTGGCTCCCTTACTTGCTCGCCAGCTCGGCGGCCTTGTCGGCGCCCGAGTCCATGGTTTCGGCGAGCGTGACCAACGGGTGGTTCGCATCGGCCAGGATCTTGCGGCCTTCGTCGACCTTGTTGCCGTCGAGGCGGACGACCAGCGGCTTGTTGGCGTCGGACCCCAGCTTCTCGAGAGCACCGACGATGCCGTTGGCGACGGCGTCACATGCGGTGATGCCACCGAAGACGTTGACGAAGACGCTCTTGACCTGCTCGTCGCCGAGGATGACGTCGAGGCCGGCAGCCATGACCTCGGCCGAGGCGCCGCCGCCGATGTCGAGGAAGTTCGCGGGCTTCACGTTGTTGTGCTTCTCACCGGCGTAGGCGACCACGTCGAGGGTCGACATGACCAGGCCCGCGCCGTTGCCGATGATGCCGACCTCGCCGTCGAGCTTGACGTAGTTGAGGTCGTTCTCCTTGGCCTTGAGCTCCAGGGGATCGGTGGCGTCGCGATCCTCGAACTCCTCGTGGCCGGGCTGACGGAAGTCGGCGTTGGCATCGAGGGTGACCTTGCCGTCGAGGGCGAGGATCTGATCGTCCGGAGTGCGGACGAGCGGGTTGACCTCGACCAGGGTGGCGTCCTCCTTGACGAAGACTTCCCAGAGCTTCGCGATGGTGACCGCTGCGGCGTCGAGCACCTCGGCAGGCAGATGGCCCTGCTCGGCGATCGAGCGCGCGGTTTCCAGATCGACACCTTTCACGGCGTCGACGGCGACCCGCGCGAGGCGCTCGGGCTTGGTCGCCGCGACCTCTTCGATCTCCATACCGCCCTCGACCGAGCACATGGCCAGGTAGGAGCGGTTGGTGCGATCGAGCAGGAAGGAGATGTAGTACTCCTCTGCGATGTCGCTGGCCTCGGCGACCAGCAGCTTCTTGACGACGTGGCCCTTGATGTCGAGGCCAAGGATGTTGGAAGCGTGGGACTGCGCGTCGTCCGGGGTCGCGGCGTACTTGACGCCGCCTGCCTTGCCACGCCCGCCGGTCTTGACCTGCGCCTTGATCATCACGGGCTTGCCGATTTCCTCGGCGATCGCCCGCGCATCGGCGGCATCATCGGTCACCCGACCGGGTGTGGTGGGAACCCCGTGCTTGGCGAACAGTTCCTTCGCCTGGTATTCGAAGAGATCCATTCAGCTCACCATCTCGTAGATTTGCCCGCGCAAGGGTGTAATGCGGGCCATATCGGACTTTAAACCTGTCGGGAATCGCCACCCCGCGCGCACCCTACGCTTGTGCGACAGATCACTCGCTCGGTCGGTTCTCACAGTATTGACGTCGTGACGTGAGGTCCACAGCGTCGGTCCGACCCCATGAACTGCGACGACCGCAGAATCCATCGGCGCGCGGTCTTCACAGGTTGAATTTGCTGTAGTGAACAGAAAATCCGGCAATTTCTATACTCGCCGACCCAGTCTTGTGACTCAGCTCACAATATGCCGGTTTGTCGCTTTCTACGGTTGGACTTGCCGCAATCATTTCGTTACCGTCGGCTCTCAGCGGTGGTCACAGAAGGATTACGGACGGTGACTTCGATCCGCTGGCGACGAGATGCGGTAGCGAAGAGATGAGGTGGACGATTTGGCGGGACTCGGTGTCTCACGCGGATCGGGCCGCGTCCGATCGGGCGGGTTGATCGATGACGTCACAGCGGAAGAGATGACCACGATCATCCCCATCGTCGACACCGACGATGCGGCCGGGTACGACCTCACCGACTTCGAGTTCGACTTCGCAGACTCCGACACCTCCACTCGCGAGCACTCCGACGCCGGCTGGACGCCGTCGTCGTGGCAGGGCTACTACCGTCCCACCCGTTCGGAGATCACTCAGGACATCCTGATCCCCGAGCACGAGTTCGATCAGTACGGGCACGACGAGCCGTTCGACGTCGAGGGCGCCGAGCTCGACAGCTTCGACGGGGGCGAACTCCATTCGCTCGACGATCTCGATGACGACACCGAGCATCGCCCCTTCCGGACGAATCCGGCCGGACAACGGGTCCGACGTGGCGGCAAGCACCGCATCGCGGCGCCGCCGAACGCCCTCAAGGGCGGACGCGCAGCCCTCATCGCCATGGCCGCCGGCGCGGCCGTCGCCGCGGTCGCTCAGGTCGGCACGAACGACGAGGCGCCCGCACCCGTGAACGCCGCGGCCGTCAACGACGCCACCGCTCCGGGCGCCGCACCCGTGGAACTGGGCCCCGGCGTCGCTGCTGCGACCGCGCAGACCGACCAGATGAACGTCTTCACCAACCAGCTGGGTGTGGGCGCCAAGATGGCGGCGGACCAGGATCGTCGCGAGGCCCTGGCCCGGCGCCCGCTCTTCACCTCGCCGATCCCGCTCGGCAGCTACGACTTCACCTCCGCCTTCGCGATGCGCTGGGGCACCATGCACGGCGGCATCGACATGGCCGCTCCCCTCGGCACCCCGATCCACGCCGCCACCGACGGGGTCGTGATCAAGGCCGAGCCCGCGTCGGGATACGGCCACTGGGTTCAGATCCAGGCCGCCGACGGCACGGTCACCATGTACGGCCACATGGCCTCCTCGGGCGTCCTGGTCACCGAAGGCCAGCGCGTCACCGCCGGCGACGTCATCGCTCTGGTGGGCAACGAGGGCTTCTCGTTCGGCCCGCACCTGCACTTCGAGGTGTGGAAGAACGGCAACACCAAAATCGACCCCGTGCCCTGGCTCGCCGCCAAGGGCGTGAAGCTCTCCGGTTACACCGGCTAGCAGAAGGCTCTACAGGTCACCTCTTGTTGCTTGGTGGCGCCATACCAGCGCGCTCACGCTGCGCATCCGGTATTGATACCTGGCCGGATTGCGAACTGACGTTCAATTCTCGTCCATCTCAGCATGATTGAAGGGCACATTGCCCTTCGGCCATGCTGACGGGGACGAGAATTTCCAGTCGAATCGGGGAATGAGCTGGCGAGCGTTTCACTCCGCTCCCTGATCCGGAAGACGACACAACCGCATCTCACCAGGACCCTTCGTGACGCGCCCTCCGCAAGCTCCGGGCGCTCCTCAGGGAGCAGTAGGGGTCACTTCTTTCGGATCAGGGATCGGACGCGCGCTCGACGCCAATCCAGCCTTCAGAGCTTGTCCCCGGGAATCCCGCCCGCGGTGAGAAGCGTGACGCGTCCCGCGCTGCCGCCGTAGTCGATCGTCACGCGCTCGGTGGCGCCACTGCCCTCCTTGGCCACGACCTTGCCCATCCCGTACTTCGGATGGTTGTGTCGGTCGCCGATGTCGAGCTGAACCTGCTTGTTGCGTCCGCGCGCCGGATCCGACGAGTACGACGACCGGCCACGGCCCATCGACGAACCACCCGAACCGGAGAATGCCCCGTCGCGGCCGAACACGCCGCCCGACGATCCGCCGAAGCCGCGCATGGAGCGCTTGGGTTCGGTTCGGCGCCAGTCGACGAGGTGTTGCGGGATCTCTTGCAGGAAACGGGATTCCGGGTTCGACACCGGTTGCCCCCAGGAGGCGCGGGTGACCGACCGGGTGAGGTACAGACGCTGCTTGGCGCGGGTGATCCCGACGTAGGCCAGGCGTCGTTCCTCGCTCAGCTCCGCCGGATCGCCGAGCGCACGCATGTGCGGGAAATGACCGTCTTCCCAACCGGTGACGAAGACGACCGGGAACTCGAGGCCCTTGGCGGTGTGCAGGGTCATCATCGTGACCACGCCCTCGCCCTCATCCGGCACCTGGTCGGCGTCGGCGACGAGTGAGACCCGCTCGAGAAACGCTGCGAGCGAACCGGGTTCGGGCTCGCCCTCGCGGTCCACCTCGTTCTCGGGGTCGTCGGCATCGGCGTCGACCTGCGCGGCGTCGGCACTGAATTCCCGTGCCACGGCGACGAGTTCGTTGATGTTGTCGAGGCGTGCGCCGTCCTGCGGATCGTTGGACGCCTCGAGTTCGGCGCGGTAGCCGGTGCGCTCGACGATCGCGTCGACGAGTTCACCGATGTCGGCCGACTCCTCGGTGGCATCGAGGAAGGCCACATCCGCGTCCTCCGTGCCGGCCTCGCCGAAGTGGGTCAGGAAGTCCGACCGGAGCCCTTCGATGAGTTCGACGAACCCGCCGATCTGCTTGACCGCCCGCGTGTTGAGCAATGCGACCTTGCCCTCGGCCGCGTCCATCAGCGACTCGTAGAAGCTCCGTCCGGTGTTCTCCGAATGCACGGCGACGCAGGCTTCCGCGCGATCACCGATACCGCGCCGAGGGGTGTTGAGAATCCGGCGCAGGCTGACCGAGTCGTCGGGGTTGGCGACCACCCGCAGGTAGGCCACCACATCCCGCACTTCTTTGCGCTCGTAGAACTTGGTGCCGCCGACGACCTTGTACGGAATCCCGTGCCGGACGAACACCTCCTCGATCGCACGCGAGCCGGTGTTGGTGCGGTAGAACACCGCGATGTCGGAGTACTTGTGGCTCGAGCTCCCCCCGATCGAGTAGTCGGTGAGTTCCTCGATCTCCTTGGCGATGAACGTCGACTCGTCACGGTCGGAGTCGGCGACGTAGCCGACGATGAGTTCGCCGTCACCGGAGTCGGTCCACAACTTCTTCTCGCGCCGGTTCGAGTTGCGCGCGATGACGGCGTTGGCCGCCGACAGGATCGTCTGTGTCGACCGGTAGTTCTGTTCGAGCAGAACGGTTTCGGCGGACGGGAAGTCGCGCTCGAACTCCTCGATGTTGCGGATGGTGGCACCGCGGAAGGCGTAGATGGACTGGTCGGCGTCGCCGACGACGCACAGCTCCGAGGGCTCCAGACCACTCGCGGTGGTCTGCTCCCCCACCAGTTCGCGGATGAGCACGTACTGCGCGTGGTTGGTGTCCTGGTACTCGTCGACGAGAACGTGACGGAATCGGCGCCGGTAATACTCGGCGACCTGCGGATGCCGATGCAGCAGGGCGACGGTCTCCCCGATCAGATCGTCGAAGTCGAAGGCGTTCGCGGCGCGCAGACGGCGCTGGTACTCGGCGTAGATCTGCGCGATCGTCGTCGACGTCGGGTCGTCCTCGGGTGCCGCGGCCAGCGCCTCGTCGGGCGAGATCAGTTCGTTCTTGAAGTTCGACACGGCCACCGACACCCCGCGTGGGCTGAACTTCTTGGGATCGAGGTCGAGGTCACGGATGACCATGCCGAACAACCGCTTCGAGTCGTCGGCGTCGTAGATGGAGAAGTTGGAGTTCATCTTCTCCAGCAACCCCGACTGCGCCCGGAGGATGCGCACGCATGTGGAGTGGAAGGTCGAGACCCACATGTAGGCGGCGCGGGGGCCGACGAGGTCGATGACCCGCTCGCGCATCTCCGCGGCGGCCTTGTTGGTGAAGGTGATGGCCAGGATCTGCCCGGGCGTGACGTCCCGCGCGGCGAGCAGGTAGGCGATCCGGCGGGTCAGCACCGCCGTCTTGCCCGAGCCCGCGCCCGCCACGATCAGCAATGGCGCGCCGGCGTGGAGCACCGCGGCGCGCTGTTGCGGGTTGAGACCGTCGAGCAGGCGCGCGACCCGGTCGTCGGCGGCCGCACCCGAGGGAGCGGCGCCCGCGCGACCGGCGAGAAGGGGGGCAGAAGAAGAGCTGTTCATCGGTTGTCCAGGTTACCCGCCACCGCCGACAGACCCCCGTCGGCCGGTCCGCTCCACCCCGGCACGTGGTCGACCGAACAGCCGACCGGCCCCGTGGGTTGAGGCCCCGATCGCCGTGTCCCGCGGCTAATATGACGCGGTATCACCGGCTCGGGGTGCCCTGTCTGCGAACAACTCGCACGCGGCGACGACGCCCCGGCGAGCAGGAAGAGGCGCCATGAAGAGACCGTCCATCGTCCCCGCCGCCATCGCCCTCGGTGTCGGAGCACTGGCCCTCGTCATCGCGCTCGTCCTGTCGTTCGTCCCGTTCAGCAGCGCCGGCACCGTGGAGCCCACCCCCGCCTTCCGTGCGCAGAAGAGCCTCGACGAGGTGCTGTTCAAGATGGCGACGAGCCCGGCGGCGAAGTTCACCGGCAAGGTCACCTACAAGTACGACGACGAGCGCGGCGAGGGGACGGTCGAGTTCGACGACCTGATCGTCACCACGTCGAACACCGCCGAGGGCACGATCACCCTGGGCTCACAGCAGGGCGAGTACCGGCAGATCGGCAACAGCCCGTTCCTCAGCGCCCCCGGCGCTCTGTGGAACGAACTCCTCGTCGACGCCGAGAAGACGAATCTCGACGCCGCCCCGCTCGACAACAAGTGGGCCTCCACCCGCTTCACCAGCCTGCCGCGCCTGGGCACGATCCTCGGCCCGGACAACCTCGCCGGCGACATCGGCAACATCGAGAACGGCGACGCGCCGCAGCTCGGGGCCGAGCTCCCGGCGCCCAACAAGGGCACCCCCGACGCCCGGCGCTGGCCCACCACCGACCCGCCGATCGAGTTCGTCGGCGACGACAAGGTGAAGATCGGGGCGTGGGAGGTCACCTTCGACCCGGAGACGAAGAACGTCACGAACGTCAAGGGTCAGAGCGTGCAGGGCCCGGTCACCTACGACATCGACGCCGCGGTCAGCCTGCAGCCGGCCGACCAGGCCCAGAAGGTGTTCGCGAACCAGCGTGCACTCGTCTCGGATCTGCTGTCGGTGCCCGCCCCCGGCCTCTGGATGGAGCAGCCGGTGGTGTCCTCGCGCCAGACGGGTGCATGCACCACCTCGTCCTGCGCCTTCGACTACACCGTGCAGGGCAGCCCGTACGCCGACGACGTCCGCGGCCACTTCAACTACGGCCTGACGCTGAACTTCGCGGTCGGCAACCGCCCGCCCGGCGCCGTCGGCGGTGAGTGCAAGGTGGTCCTGCGGGTCGACTTCGGACGCAACGGAACCACCCGCTGCGCGGCGACCAACCTCCCGCCGGACACCAACATCGCGTCGCGGTACACCTTCACCTATCTCGCGTTCATCGACGCGACCACAGACGAACTGAACGATCTCATCGACAACAACGAGAAGCAGACCAACACCGAGATCGTCTACGTCCGCACCGGCAACAAGGAACCGGCACAGGCCCGGTTCGGCTCCGGCGTGACCGGCCTGCCGAGCTACTACGCGATCAAGCGCGGCGACTACGTCTTCGACGGCATCGGCACCGACGGCAACATGCACATCACCTTCGGTGAGGGGTATCAGGACCACATCGTCGGCGGCACCTTCGATCCGTCCTGGGAAGGCACCGAGGTGCTCCGCAAGCAGATGGAGCAGCAGGTCGCCGCGGCGGGCGACGCGCAGGTCGTCTACTTCGTCGCCGAGGAGGAGACCGCGTCGGCGCTGCGAGCCCTCATCGCCGCGGAGAACCAGAGCGACAACATCTCCGCGTTCTACTACGACTAGTGGTGTGTCTCGGAAATAGGTGGCCGGTATCCGGTGGAGCGATCGGTGGTCTGGCAAGGCGGAGGAGGGAGGGATAGCGGAGCTATCGCGACCGACGACAACGCAGCCAGGCGCCGATCGAGCGCCGGAGACCAGTCGCTTATTTCCGAGACACACCACTAAAACTCAGCCGCCGGCGAAGCGCGCCTCGGCGGCCTCGCCCACCCGGCCGGCGCCGGTGTGCAGCCGCAGCCCCGGCGTCAGGGGCCGCAGGTCGACGTGGTCGCCGCCACCGTTGATCCGGACATACACCGACCCCAGGCCCGCCCGGACCGGTGCCCGGACCGCTTCCCCGTCCGCGAGCGCGATCTCGATCTCGCCGTCCCGGGTCGCGCAGTAGCTGAGCGCGATCGTCCAGGGCCAGGAGAAGAGCGGACCGTCGAGTCGCAGTCGGGTGGGTCCGTCGACCTCCGGGGTCCGGCAGGTCCCCGCCCCCGCGTAGATGGTGCGACGCTGGGTCACGCCGCCGGGCACGAGATTTCCCGCGGTGTCGAGCACGAACAACCGGTCGGTGGCCACCCCGAAGTCGGGCCGGGCCTCCACGCGGCCGAAGATGCGGCTGATCTGGTTGTCGGGGTAGACGAAGGGTTGCAGGATCTCCAGGGGCACGGACTGGTCGAGCATGGTCACGCCGCCCGGCCCCTGCGTCGCCGCGTCGTGTAGCGATGCGGTCGCGGTCTCGAGGTAGTCGCCGGTCGGGTTGTCCCGCCACGACGACGAGAACGAGACCAGCGACACCAGCGCGGACACCACGACGAGCGCACCGACGACGGACGCGAACGCGGGCAGCGCGGCCGACCGCTCCTCATCTCGCCCGGCCGCGGCGTCGGACGTGCGCGCATGCCGTCCGCCCACCTCGGTGGTCCGGGCCGGCGCGGCGCACAGCAGGGCCAGAGCGATGGTGAACACCAGCGCCGTGTCCGGGAGATAGCGCATGTGCTGGGCGAGTTCGATCGCCGTCTGCGGGCTCGACCGGTTCCACATCACCGGGATCTGGGCGGCCACGGCGTAGATCAGCGCGCACACGACGATCGCCGCGCCGCCGCGTCTGCGGGCCACCGCCCACCAGGTCACCGCGACCAGCACCAGCCAGCCGCCGACGATCATCCACATCTGCGGGAAGCCGGTCGGCGGACTCGGCGTCCACCGCTCCCATTCCCACGGCCCGCCGACGAGCGACGGCACGATCGCATCGGTCACCGACCGCCAGACCAGGCGCGCGGTCTGCGCCACCGAATGCTCACCCGACGTCGGGTCGGTGGTGACGAAGTACACCGCCACCCACGACGCGGCGGCGACGGTCAGCGCCAGCCACAACTCCCGGGCGGACCGCAGCGTCACCGTCGTCGCGCGGGGGCCGCCGTTCGCGAGGACCGCGGCCACCAGCGCCACCGGGAGGATGAACAACGACTTCTCGAAGAACGCCAGCGCAATCAGGAAGACGATCGTCGAGCGGACCCACACCAGCCGGCGTCGGGCGTCGTCGACGTCACCGCGCGCGAGGCGGACCGCGTCGGCGACGATCCACGCCATCGCCGCCTGCAGGGGCAGGGTGTTGAGGCCGGCCGCCCACCAGGCGAAGGCGGGCACCGTCATCGGACTGAACAGATAGAACGCGAGCGCGACGAGTGCACCGATGCGGGCGCGCGGCGCGATGACCAGCACCATCCGCCACACCGCCACCGACGCGATCGCCTGCATCACCACGAGCATCAGCGCCGGCAGCGCCCAGTTCAGCGGTGCCAGCCACGTGGCCACCCCGGCGAGCAGGAACGCCGCCGGCATGAAGTGCCCGTCGTGACTGTGGCCCAGGTACTCCCAGGACAGGATCGGGTTCGACGACGCGCGTGCCACGAGGACCAGATCGTCCCAGTAGAAGTTGCCCGTCGCGACGAGCCAGCCCCGGATGATCAGCTGACCCACGATCAGGGACAGGGCGACGAGGGACACCATCCGCGCGTTGGGCATGCGCTCCAGTTTCCATGTGCCGCGAGCGGCGTCGTGGTCGGGTCGGGTGACTCGGCCGCATGCGGGTCGTCGCGGGGCGTCGTGGCAAAATCGGGCGCGTGACCGACCGCAGCCCCAGCCCCGGCGCTCAGGACCCCCGCCCTTCCGGCGGCACGTCGTTCGAGCACTCGATCGACCTCGACAAGTACGAGCTCTCGTCCGAGGTCGGCGACCTGCCCGACGACATCGACCAGCTGCGGCTCGAGATCGACCGGCTCGACGCCGTGATCCTCGCCGCGATCAAGCGCAGGTCGGCGGTGTCGAAGAAGATCGGTGCCGCACGCATGGCCTCCGGCGGCCCTCGCCTGGTCCACAGCCGCGAGGTGAAGGTGCTCGAGCGCTTCCAGGATCTCGGCCAGGAGGGGCACACCCTCGCGATGCTGCTGCTGCGTCTGGGGCGAGGGCCACTGGGCCGCTGACCTGTCGGCCCCGGGACACCGACGACGCGGTGATCCGGTGACGCCTGCGCGCCACGTGTGACGACCGTCGCGGGCACGACGCCGAGCACATAAGGTTGGTGGTCATGAGCACCCAGGCACCTGGCAGCGACTTCACCGGCACCGACCACGGCGACATCACCGCGACGCAGTCCTGGCAGGCGCTCGCGGCTCATCAGCCGCATGTGTACGCCATGCACCTGCGTGAGGTGTTCGCGATCGATCCCGCGCGCGGGCGCGAACTCACCGTCGACGTCGGCGATCTGCACATCGACTACTCCAAGCACCGGGTGCTGCGCGAGACCCTCGAACTCCTGATGAGCCTGGCCCGCGAGGTCGGTCTCGAGGAGATCCGCGACGACATGTTCGCCGGCGCCCACATCAACACCTCCGAGGACCGCGCCGTCCTGCACACCGCGCTGCGCCTGCCGGCCGATGCGACACTGACCGTCGACGGCCAGGACGTCGTCGCCGACGTGCACGAGGTCCTCACCCGGATGGGCGAGTTCACCGACCGCCTCCGCAGCGGAGAGTGGAAGGGACACACCGGAAAACCCATCACCGACGTCGTCAACATCGGCATCGGCGGCTCCGACCTCGGTCCGGTGATGGTCTATCAGGCGCTGCGCCACTACGTCGACGCCGGGATCCGCTGCCACTTCGTCTCCAACGTCGACCCCGCGGACATGGTCGGCACCCTCGCCGACCTCGACGCCGAGACGACACTGTTCATCATCGCCTCGAAGACCTTCACCACTCTCGAGACACTCACCAACGCCGCCGCCGCGCGCACCTGGCTCCTGCAGGCGCTCGACGCCGACACCGACGCCGTGGCAAAGCATTTCGTCGCCGTCAGCACCAACGCCGCCGAAGTGGCCGAGTTCGGCATCGACACCGACAACATGTTCGGCTTCTGGGACTGGGTCGGCGGCCGGTACTCGGTCGACTCCGCGATCGGGCTGTCGGTGATGGCCGCGATCGGCAAGGAACGCTTCGCCGAGTTCCTCGACGGCTTCCACATGGTCGACGAGCACTTCCGCACCCAGCCCCTCGAACGCAACGCACCGGTCATCCTCGGCCTGATCGGCCTCTGGTACAACAACTTCTGGGATGTCGGCGTTCGCGCGGTCCTGCCCTACAGCAACGACATGGCCCGCTTCGCCGCCTACCTGCAGCAGCTGACGATGGAGTCCAACGGCAAGTCGGTCACCGCCGGCGGCCACCACGTCACCACCGACACCGGCGAGATCTTCTGGGGCGAACCGGGAACCAACGGCCAGCACGCCTTCTACCAACTGCTGCACCAGGGCACGCGGATGGTGCCCGCGGACTTCATCGGTTTCGCCGAACCCACCGACGACCTGCCGACCGCTCCCGACGGCTCGGGTTCCATGCACGACCTGTTGATGAGCAACTACTTCGCCCAGACCAAGGTGCTCGCCTTCGGCAAGACCGCCGACGAGATCGCCGCCGAGGGCGTACCCGCACATGTCGTGGCCCACAAGGTGATGCCGGGCAACCGCCCCACCACCTCGATCCTCGCCCCCCAGCTCACCCCGTCGGTGATCGGCCAGCTCGTGGCGCTCTACGAGCACCAGGTCTTCGTCGAAGGCGCCATCTGGGGCATCAACCCCTTCGACCAGTGGGGCGTCGAACTCGGCAAGACCCAGGCCAAGGAACTGCTCGGCACCCTCATCCAGTCGGAAGCGCCTGACACACACGACGATTCGTCGACCGACGCCCTCGTCACGTGGTACCGGGAGCGACGGGGCCGCGCGGTCTGAGGCTAGGTCCAGTACTCCTCGTCGAAGACCGCATCGGGAATCTCGTCCCCGGGTTCGACGCCGAGCGACTGGATGCGGCCCATGATCGCGGCCGCCGTCGCCACGTAGGTGACGAGATCGGTTGGCTCGACGTCTCGTTCGGCGGGATCACCGCCGAGGAATTCATACAGGGCGGGTGGCACGCAGGCACCCATGTCCAGGGCGCGGGTACCGGTCGCCTCCCGCCACGCATCGAAGCTCGCCACGTCGACGGCCTCGGCGACTTCACCGGTCCGGACGGCCTCGGACACCTCGTCGACGGTGGCCAGCTCACCCGAGGTCCCGCTCGACGGGTCGAAGCCGAGAACCGTGTCGGCGGCGGTGGTCTCGTCGTCGGAGAGGGTGAAGTAGACGATGCCCCGCCAGTCGGAGCCCAAGGCCGCGATGTCCGTGCGGTCGAAGATCTCGCCGAGCAGTTCGCCGACCTGATCCCGCTGTCGAGCGCCGAACACCTGAAACGCGCCCGAGGCCACCACTTGTCCCTGCTTGTTCGCCACGACGGCCACCTTACGCAGGTCAGTCGTCGATACCCAGGACGACCACGCGACCCGTCGTCAGCGACAGGTACACCGTCGCGCGCCACTCCGGTGACGAAAACGCACGGTCGAGGGCGGGCCCGCCGAGAAAGCCGCCGGGCGGCACCAGGTCGCGCAACGCGCCCGCCACCGAGTCAGGCGGGGCCACCGGGTCGGCGCCGTACCGCCCCGCCCACTCTGCCGCGCGCTCGGTACCAACGTGCACGACCGCGTCGAACCAGTACGTGGATGGTCCAGGAACTCTGTCCGATGAGTCGTCCCCGAGAGTGCCGGCCGCCCAGCCCTCGACCCCCGACCCCAGCAGGAGCGGGAACCGTCTCATCACCGGCCGTTCGTCGCGCTGTGGTCCGGCGGTCACGATCTTGGTCGACGCCGGCGCCGACGTCGACACCGAGGGGATCGGGTCACGATCGACCGGTACCGACGGAGCACAACCAGCGAGCAAGCCGAACCCCGCAACACCTGCCACGACGACAGCCGTCAGCCGCGGCAATCGGTGAACAGGCATCCCGTGACGGTAGCCCGCGGGTCGAACGCGAAACATCGGCTGTCTGAACGAATCACAGAAGTCAGACCAGTCGGCGGCTGACCGACGCCGGCAGGAACTTCAGCGCGGCCGCGATGGGTGTCCAGGGCCACGCGGGCACCGGGGCCCAGTCCTTCTCCGCCTCGATCGCCTTGACCAGCGCGTCGACGCCCTTGTCGGTCTCGACCATCAGGGACGTCTTCACGCCCCGGTTGATATCGGTCTCGATGTAACCCGGCGCGACCACCGACACCGTGATCGGCGACGACGCGAACTCGGCCTGGAGTCCCTGCCCCAGCGCCGTCAGCCCGGCTTTCGACGCCGAATAGGCGGCCTGCGCCTTGGGCATGCCGCGAACACCCGAGATGGAGCTGATCAGCACGAGGTGCCCGGCGTTCTGCGCGCGGAAGATCTCCAGCGCCGCCTCGGCCTGGGCCAGCGCGCCGACGAGATTGGTCTGCACCGTCTCGATGTTCGCGGCGGCCTTGCCGGTGCCGAGGGGTGCGCCCTTGCCGAGTCCGGCGTTGACGATGACCCGGTCGAGACCGCCCAGACCGTCGGCCAGCCTCCCGAAGACCTCGGGGACGGCGTCCACGTCGGTGACGTCGAGCGTCGCGACCTCGACCTGTGCGGCGGTGGGCCGCAGTTCGCCGGCCAGCGCGTCCAGCTTCTCGCGGCGGCGCGCCGCGAGGGCGAGCGAACGTCCCTGGGCGGCGAATCGTCGGGCCATGCCTTCCCCGAGCCCCGAACTCGCACCCGTGATGAGAATCCTCTGCCGTGTCGTCACGAGGACCAGGCTACCGGCCGGTAAGTTCTGCCTTCCCGGTCGCCCGGCGCGACCTACTTCAGCAACCGCGACATCCGACGGTCCGCCAGCACCTTCCCGCCCGTCTGGCACGTGGCGCAGTACTGGAAGGACCGGTCCGCGAACGACACCTCGCGGACGATGTCGCCGCACACCGGACACGGCAGGCCGGTGCGGGCGTGCACGCGCAGACCAGTGCGCTTCTCGGACTTCAGCCGCGCGACGGCCTGCCCCTCCAGACGCCCGGTCGCGTCGGTGAGCACGCCGCGCATGGCGTCGTAGAGTGTCGCGACCTGGTCGGCCTTCAGTGTTTTCGACGACGCGAACGGCGACAGGCGTGCAGTGTGCAGGATCTCGTCGGAGTAGGCGTTGCCGATCCCGGCGATGGTGTGCTGGTCGGTGAGCACGTTCTTGATCCGGCCGGTGGTGCCGGCGAGGATCTCGGCGAACTGTTCGGACGTCAGCTCGAGCGCGTCGGGTCCCAGACCGGCGATCCGTTCGACGTCGGCGAGGTCGCGGACCAGCCACACCGCGAGTCGTTTCTGCGTCCCGGCCTCGGTGACGTCGAACCCCTCACCGGGTAGACCGCAGTGCACGCGCAGGGCGATCGGACTCTTCCCGCCCGGCCGCAGGGGTTTGGGCGACAGATCCTCGCTCCACCGCACCCAGCCCGCCCGCGACAGATGGATGACCAGCTGCAGCAACGGCTCTGACGCAGTGGCCGCCGAGCCGGGAATGGTACGGATGACCAGGTACTTCCCCACCCGGCCGACGGATTCGACGATCCGGTCCATCAGCGCCGTGTAGGGCGGGTCCGCGGTCTTCAGTACCGACAACGACGCGACGTCGACCCGGCGGATCGGGAGTCCGGCCGCACGGCCGTCGACGTAGTCGGCGATGGCGGCCACCTCTGGGAGCTCAGGCATGCCACCAGTGTGCTCTAGTTGTGGGATGAACTCCCGACTTTCCGACGCCGAGCTGGCCGCCCGGATCGCGCAGGGAGCCGGCGAAGTACTCCTCGGAATCCGTTCGGGCGACCTGCTCGGCGGCGCGATGCTCGGCGATGTGGGCGATGCGCTTGCGCAGGCGTGGATCTCGACGGTGCTCCGCAAACACCGGCCACGCGATGCGGTGTTGTCCGAGGAAGCCGCCGACGTCGGCGACCGGGCCACCGCGTCGCGCGTGTGGATCATCGACCCCCTGGACGGCACAAGGGAATTCGCCGGCGGCTCGTCGGACTGGGCCGTACACGTCGCGCTGACCGAGAGCGGGATCGTCACCGAGGCGTCGGTGTCGCTGCCCGCGACGGGTGAACTGTTCCGTTCCGACACCGTCGCGGAGACCACCGGCGAACTGACCCGGCGTCTCGTCACCTCCCGGTGGGGCGGCTCGTATGAGACCAGTTACGTGGCGAACCGACTGGGTCTGCAGATGGTGCCGGTCGGTTCGGCCGGCGCGAAGGCGATGGCCGTCGTCCGCGGCGATGCCGATGCCTATGTCCACGCCGGCGGTCAGTACGAGTGGGACAACGCGGCGCCGGTGGGGGTCGCGCTGGCGGCCGGACTGCACTGCAGTCGCCTCGACGGGTCGGAGATCGTGTACAACAACCGGCATCCGTACATGCCGGACTTCGTCATCTGCCGCAGCGAGATCCGCGAGGAGATGCTCGGCGCGCTGCGTCAGATCTGGTGAACTGAACCGGTGAACGGCATCGGCGACGCGGTGGTGCGCATCGGGCCTGCACTGGTGGTGGCCGTCGTACTGCTGGCCGTGGTCGCCGTGCTGGTGAACCGTCGGAGCGGATTGGCCCGGGAGACCGTCGTCGCCACGCTCCGGGCCGGCGCGCAACTCGCGGCGCTCGCTGCCGTGCTCGCCGCCGTCATCCCCCACCTGTGGGCCTCGGCGCTGTTCGTCGCGGTGATGGCGACCGCCGCGTCCTGGACCTCGGCCCGACGCGTGCGCCCGGGGGGTCCCCGCCTGGCGGGAACCGCGTGGTGTGCCGGGCCGGTGGCGGCGCCGACGATCGCGATCGTCACCGCTCTGGTGGCAGTCGGTGTGCTTCCTGCCCGCGGCATCGCCGTGATCCCCACCGCCGGCATCATGCTCGGCGGCGCGATGGTCACCGCCTCGCTCGCCGGACGCCGGGCGCATGACGAGCTGTCGGTCCGTCGCGGCGAGGTGGAAGCCGCGCTGTCGCTCGGCTTCGACCCGCGGGACGCTCGGATGGAGATCGCCGGCCCGCCCTCGGCGACCGCGCTCGTCCCCGGCCTCGATCAGACGAAGTCGGTGGGACTCGTCACGATCCCCGGCGCGTTCGTCGGCATGGTCCTCGGCGGGGCGTCGGTGTGGGCGGCCGCGGCGATGCAGATGTTCGTGCTGATCGCCTTGCTCGCGGTGAGTTCCATCGCGATGCTCGTGACGGTGGAACTGGTGGCGCGAGAGCACCTGTGAACCTCCTGCACCCTAAGAGACTGCTGAAATAGTCGGCGTCGTTTCGGTGTGGGGTGAGCGGGTTTGCCTGGTGGGCTGGGATCCTGGTGGGTATGCAGGGTGAGCCGGATCGTCAGGGTGAGTTTCTGGATGTGAACTCGGTCGTCGGGCATTTGCTGGCCGAGGGCAGTGTGTTCGCGTTTTTGGCTGCTCATCGCGAGCAGTTGTTCCCTGCGGAGATGTTCGCGGACCTGTTTCCCAGCGGCCGGGGCCGTCCGTCGATCCCGCCGGCCACGATGGCGTCGGTGATCGTGCTGC